>NZ_JAHBDR010000011.1:0-149061 GCF_019956575.1 Pseudomonas sp. A-R-19 | reverse complement strand
CCCCACAAAAGCCCCCCCACAACAGTCTTCAGCGCAGCGCTGCGATGGCGTCTACCGACTCACGAATCAGCGCCGGGCCTTTGTAGATGAAGCCCGAATAGATCTGCACCAGGCTCGCACCTGCGGTGATTTTCTCCGCCGCGTGCTTGCCTTCGGTAATGCCGCCGGCAGCGATGATCGGCAGGCGACCACCCAGCTCCGATGCCAGTACTGTCACGGTATGGGTGCTCTTGTCGCGAACCGGTGCGCCGGACAGGCCACCGGCCTCGTCGCCATGCTCCATGCCTTCGACGCCTACGCGGCTCAGGGTGGTGTTGGTGGCGATGACCGCATCCATGCCGGTTTCGATTAGCGCTTGCGCAACCTGTGCGGTTTCTTCGTCGCTCATGTCCGGCGCGATCTTGATCGCCAGCGGTACATGCTTGCCATGACGCAAGGCCAGTTCCGCGCGGCGCTCGGCCAGATCGGCCAGCAACTGCTTGAGCGAATCACCGAATTGCAGGCTGCGCAGGCCCGGCGTGTTCGGCGAACTGACGTTGACCGTCACATAGCTGGCGTGGGCGTAGACCTTGTCCAGGCAGATCAGGTAGTCATCCACGGCGCGTTCGACCGGTGTATCGAAGTTCTTGCCGATGTTGATGCCCAGCACGCCCTTGTACTTGGCCGCCGCCACGCGGGCCAGCAGGTGATCGACGCCGAGGTTGTTGAAGCCCATGCGATTGATGATCGCCTCGGCTTCCGGCAAACGGAACAAACGTGGCTTCGGGTTGCCCGGCTGCGGACGCGGGGTGATGGTGCCGATTTCGACAAAACCGAAACCCAGTTGGGCGAAACCATCGATGGCCGCACCGTTCTTGTCCAGCCCGGCGGCCAGCCCCACCGGATTCGGGAAGTCCAGGCCCATGACATTCACCGGCACCTTCGCCGGGGCCTTGCACAGCAAGCCGTTGAGCCCAAGACGCCCACCCGCGCCGATCAGGTCCAGGGACAGATCGTGGGAGGTTTCCGGGGAGAGTTTGAACAACAGCTGACGGGCCAGGGTGTACATGGGCGGGTTTGACTCAAGGCTACGAAAAGTGGGGCGATTATAGCCGTGTGGAGGGTAGCGGGCGAGAAACTCTGCGATTCAACATCGCAAACCTCATCCACCGCCCGGATCGCCGCTGCGAGCCGGGTGGTGGCACATCAGGTTACTCCTGCAACTGCGCTGCAGGTTTGGCCGCTGGCGTGCTCTGGGAGCAACTCCAGATGAATGGGAAGTAAATGAGCATCATCATTACTCCCAGGGCGATATTCAGGATTTGAGCTTGAGCGTTATCTCCAAGTTCAGTTGAAGACAGTTCACTGGCTACGGCCCCCAAGACAAGAACAAGGCCCATAAACGCAGAAGTTCGCGATGCCCCGTTATTGAACAGCGCATTCCCCAACTGTTGTGCCGTGGGCACGCGTGCTTCGGTGCGCACTTCAAGAACACGTTGCTGGAGTGATTCGGGGTCAACCGATACCGACCTCAGCCCCACTTCTGACAATAACCGCGGCCAGCTTCGGCACAGGATAAAAATGGCATCGTCAACCACTGCGCCAACAGCATTGAGTGCTCCGGCAATGGCATCGGCCCCCAGGCTCCAACCTGCACCCGCCGCTGCGCGCCCCGGGCCACTGAGAGGCATCAGTGCGCCCAATTGCTCCAACAGATACTGCACCGTACCGAAGGCTGTCATGGAGACTGCCGTCGCTTGGGCAGTCACCGCTCCGGCGTTGTCATTCAAAGGAAAGAAGGCATTGCACAGGTCCCGGGCAAATGTATAAACATTCGTATTGATCGCACTCGATAGCATTGAGCTGGATGCACCGGTCAGATGCGCCGCGATCAGCGACCCCATCGTGATGCTCGCCATACACACTCGGCCCAGTCGAGTCTGAAGATTGGCGGTGCCTGCGCACTCGTCGCGGATGGCGCCCATCAGGCTCATCGCGGGTCCAATCATCGTGATGGCGGCTACCTCCCATGCGCGAGATGCTTCGGGCGAATCGCCCTCCCGGATAGCTTTCTCCACGTAGAAACCGACGATCTGACGCAACACCGTGGTCAGCGCGACGACCAAGCCCGTGCGCGCCGCAACATTAAGCAGGTTCAGCCCGGGCCCTCGGGCGCTCTCAAGCAACTCCAAGCCCGCATCAACAATGGACTGCATTCGACTTTCGCGGGTTTGCTGGGTATCAAGAGCATTCAACTCGGCGGCTCTAGCGAATAACTCACTAGATCCCCCCTCTCTCGGCAAGCCCTCCCCCTCAATGAAGCCCCGCACCGCTGTCGCCAAAGTTTGATCTGTCTCGCCCTGCCCAGCCTCGACCACCTGCAACTCACTCGCAACCCTGCGATCCAGGAGCTCCATCCCCGCGGCAATTTCCCTTGGCGACCCTAGCGTTCTCGCTTGAAAAACCGGGCTCGCGAGATCAAGAGCTTCCATCAAACCGCTGGCAGCTGAACTGATGCGTGAGGTGTCATTGCCTGAAATGACAAAGATATTTCCTGTTGAACCAACATTCGAGATATTCATCCTCGTCTCCCTGATCAGCTAATTGAATTCCTACTGCTCGGCCTCACCACTCACTCTTCTCCCAAGCCTCATCCCCCATCGGTTGAAACACATCACGCAGCACGCCCTTGACGAAGACGTCCATGCTGAACGCGAGGCCATTGGCACCTGTGATTTCCTTATAAAGCTGCGACTTTTCCAGCCCGTCGTCCTTCAATCGGAACAGCACCTGCAGCGTGATCGCCATCAACGCCTTCGCAGAGGGGTACGCGGGGGATTCGCCATCTGCACTTCGAAGCGAACGGAGAAACCCATGGATGGCCTTTTCTCCCTGCCCCTCCATGGCTGACAGCAACTCATACAAACGCTCGAATTCGGGGTCCGGGCGCTGGTTGTCAGGCACCTGCTGGCTGGCCGCAAGCACGCGTGACTCAAGCGACTCGACCGTTGCGTGCGCCCCGCTCTCAACCGTGTGCAGGCTCGAACCGCTTTCAATCTTCAAGGCGAACCTCGGTCGGGGCAGTTTCAGTGCAACCGGCCGAGCGTTCGGCAAAGGTTGAATACAGATCCGTGAGCGCCTGCATGGCAGCCCGGTCCAGAGCGCGAACCGACTCCGGCAGATTCGCGACACACGCCAGCAAGCGCGGTTCCAGTCGTTGCCGCGTCGTTTCCAGATCGAATTCCAGCAGTTGATCCGCAAGCCGCGCCACGTAGCGCTCTTGCGGGTGATAGTCGAGGACCAGTTCGCCGGACCAGAGCCTGCTCAAGCGCTCGCGCAGTTCATTGCCCTGCGCCCGGCAATGCATCGGCAGCAGCACTTGCAACACCGCGCCCGAGCCGGTCGGTTGTGCCGTCAGCCAACGCTCGAACATTTCGTCCAGCCATTCGGGACGCTGCAACGCGTCCGCGAGCAAGTCGCGAGCGGCCTGAGCAAGGTCGCTGCGCAATTGCTGCCCCAACGCCTGGGATTCAAGCAAGCCCTTGGCCAGATGCTCGGTCGCAAGCAAGATGCCCGCGGCATAGCCTTCCTGAAAGGCATGGGCATGCACCGCTTCGGCGTCACGCCGAGCCTGCTCTACACAATCACGGGCCCAGCGCTGAGCCTGTTGCTGCAAAGCTCGACGCCGACGCGCGGCGGCGATGTCTTCGCGAGACACAAGTGCATCGCTCGCCTCGGGAAGGTCAGTCAGGGTTCGGATAGAGTCGAGCATGTTGCACCGCCAAAAAGAAAAGAGCTGTATCGGGTTGCGTGACCGGCCATTGCCGGTGCAGGCGAACAACCGGTTCGGAAAATTGCAGGGTCAGGCGTTCGAGCAAGACTGGCGGTACCTGCTCGTACCAACTCCATAACGCGTTGAGGCCGGCGGCTTCGACCTGTTCTATCGAAACAGGCGAGCGCCCGACCGGCAGGGCGCATCGAACACCCAGGCTGTAACCGGCGAACCGACGCAGAGGCAATGGCAGGCAAAGCAACGTCGCGCCTCGCGCCAGATCGGGCATCAAGCGATAAGCGCCCATCAGCCTGGCGATGTAGGGCAACTGGCGCCAATGGCGAACCCATTGCTGCGCCACGGCCGTCAACGGCGTCGCAGGCGATGCCCGGCGTTTTTCCAGACCTTCGAGCAGTATTCGGTTGAGCAGACCTCGTGCCTCAGGCCCGGCAAATTCCTCCGGCAAAGGCAGGCGCTGCGGATGCAGATAACTCAGGGGCTCGGCGAGAATCTCCGATAAACCTTCAGCGTGCGACATTACGCTGCCCTGCGCTTGATTGGCGGTAGGCCCAGGCTGCGCCACCGGCCAATAGCAATCCGGTCACCGCGGACAACCACCAGATCCAGGGCGAAGGCCCTTGCGTGGCGGCCACGGACGGCGCGATATGCTGGGTCGGCGAGCGCCTGGACAGTACCACCGAGATGTTCTCGTACTCGACCGCCGCAAAACTGTTCTTGAGAAAACGCTTGATGTCGGTGATCAGCAATTGCGGGTCGACGTCGAGCTCATGGATCGCCACTGCCGAGAGGTGGACAGGTGGCGTCTTGCGCCCGCCTTCGCCGGCCTCCAGGTCGTAACTGACATGCACTCGCGCCGACACCACGCCTTCGAGCACACCCAGCGACTGTTCGATTCGCTGCTCCAGCGCCGAATAAAGCCGGGCTTTTTCAGCGCGGGGCGAGGCCACCAGCGAGTCGGCGGGAAACATCTCCGCCACTTGCAGGCGCGGCCGCGAAGGCAGGGAATAGAGGTTGAGCAAATCGACCGCCGCGGAAAAATCGACCTGATTGATTTTCACCGCATAGCCGGTTTTGCCAGCATCGACTTTCACCGCGGCAATGTTGTTGCGCTGCAGCACCGAAAGCACTTCATTGGCCTGCTGCTGATCCAGCCCTTCGAGCAGATTGGGTTGGCGACACCCCGCTAGCACCAGGCACAACAGCATCAGCAAAACGCCTGGCTTCATGAGGCACGCAGCAGGGTTTCGGCAGTGCCTACCGCTTTGCGGACCAATACGTTAAGCAAGTTGATATCCACGTTGTATTGCCCGGTCAGCTCCTGCAAATGGGTCAGTACTTCGGGATTGGTGATATCCGGGCGCTGCAGCATCTGATTGATCGCTGAAACGTCCTGCTCGCTGTTGACCGCGGAGCCGGCAAACGCTTCGATCAATCGGGACTCAAGGGATACGACCGGGCCTTCGTGGGGGCCGCGCAATTCCGTAAAGACTGTCCGATCGATGCCAGACAGAGAAATGTTTTGAATAGCCATGCCATGCACTCGTGAAAATGGCCATTGGCACGTACCAATGGCCGGTCAAAAAGGAAGACTCAGCGAGCTGCCTGGATGATCGCCATGTCGATATCCTTGAAGCCCTTGATCGTGTTGGTCTGAGCGTTTCGAAACACCGTGTAGGACGAAAACGCGGCCTGATAAGCCGCCAGCAGACCAGGGTCCGAGGCATCCAGCTTCAAGTCATCCAGCGCTTTGTCGAGCGCGGTCTTGAGGGAGGCGGCACCGTTTTCGAACGCTTCGGCCTGACGCCCGAGAAAGTCATCGGCAAAGTCGATGGGGATAGCAATGTCGGCCATGAGTCACCTTTTAGTGTTGTGTAGGAAAATGCCAGGATGACGAGGTCATCTTGATGTAGCCCTGCGGGCCGGTCTGGAACGACTTGTCCTTGAGCAAGTCGTCCTTGAGCTCGACGGTGAAGTGCACGTAGCGATCACCCCACTGCCGGTAAAAGCTGTCGATGTAGCGGCGGGCGTTCGCCAGTTCGGAGTCCTGCAAATTGCCTGCAACGGCAAAGGTGACACTGTCCTCGTGCTCAATGCGGCTGAAGGCCAGTGACAGGCGCTGCAAACCTTCTTGCGCCAGATCGACGAGCAGGTTGTCATCCTGCGTTTGCACCGTTATGTCCCGGGCATAAGGCGCGGCCGAGAGCAGTGCATCGAGCAGTTCTGCCTGTTTTTGAGGGGTGAGCAGATTGCGTTGTGTGCTCAGCAACAGTCGCGGTACCGATGGATCCTTCAGATCAATGGAGTGCCAGGCCAGTTGTGGATCATGGTCAACCAGCAAATGCTCCAACCGACGACGCTCCTGGTCCATCACCAGCACTTTGCCGCTCAGCGTGTTGTGGCGCACCAGCACTTGCCGACTCCAGCCCGCATCGCGTTCGGAAGCCACGAACACATAGATCGCATTGTCACGACCGCTCAACACCTTGGCTTCGTGACTGGCTCCGCTGATCAACGCGCGAACATCGGTTTCAGGTGTGGGTCCAGGCACCGACCAGATGCCGACCGCGGTGACCAGGGCAGCCAGCGCCAGACCGCTGGCGCCCCATGCAGACCAAGGGGCGCGCCACCACACGACAGCGGCGGCGTCAGCGGTAGTGTCAGGTTGCAGCCCGAGAAGTTCAGGTGCCCAGGATTGGTCTCCAGGCCGCAAGGCGATTTGCAGGGCGCCGATCTGCACCCGGGTGTGGAAAGCACAGTGGCGTACTTCCGTGGACTCATCGAGCACCCGCAGCGGCAGGCCTTGCGGCGTGACTTGATCGGCCAACACCTCAAAATTACATCCCCCCGATTCCAGGGGTACGAAGATGGCATCGGCCGGGACGCTGGCAGTCAGTCCCCCCTCTCCCAGCAGATCCACTGTCCCTACCACGAACAGGGTTGTGCTTTCGCCGAGGGGGAATTCGCAACCTTGCAGCGCGCCATTGAGTATCCGTAGAACGCAAGGTTGTGGGTCGGGGGCTGACAGAACTGTCACCGTTCAAGCTCCAGGGCTATGAAATGAACGGGCATGGTAGAAAGGCTGGCTGCAGGCTTCATGATCGAATTCTGCCGATCACGCCCTGCGCAGGATCAGAATCTTGCGCCAGCGCTCATCGCACCCTCATTGTCGAGCCTGGGAAAACTCCTGATAACGCTGCCAGACCTTGCGCGCATAGCGCAGGCGCGCGGCTTGCCGTTGAGGAGAATTGCCGGCGTTATAGGCACCCACTGCCGTCCAGTTGTAGCCGTAACGCGAGATAAATTCGGCAAGCACCGACGCACCGACTTCAACTGACAGGCAAGGATCATCCAGCAGGCGCTGCTCAGTGATGCCCTGAGCGCTCAAACGGGGCAGATGATAGCTATTGATCTGCATTAACCCGATATCTCGCGAACCGTCCTTGTTGTAGTTAATCGCGTTCGGATTCTGTCCTGATTCGACATCGGCAATCGCTCGAAGCAGTTCGGCTTCGATCGCATGTCGGGTCCCCGCCTGGCTCCAGCACCAGGCTTGCGCCTGGCTCGCGCCAAGGCACACCAGCACCGTTAGCCACTTGATTCTGCGCGGCGTCATGCCAGATGCCGCTCGCTGACCAGCGTCGGTTGCTCGTGGTCAGGATGATCCTGCGACGATGCCTGGTAGCCCACATCAGGTTCTCGTTGCAAAGAACTCCAGAGCGGCGCGACCACTGGACTACTTGTCAAACCGGACCAACGGGTTGGCGACATGTCATCAACGGATCGCAGCCTGGCCAGAGCCAACCAGTTCGCATACAGGTCGCGGGCATTGAATGGATTGACGCCGAACAGCACATTCCAGGCAGCCAGGCCCTGTTCACCGATTGCGCTTTCGCAGAGCCCGGCCTGTTCGAGCTCACCCCAGGCTGCCGCGTGCTGGTCAAAATAAGCCAATACCACGGCATACAGAATCACCAGCAACGAATTGCCCGAGGCGCCTTGTTGCAGGGCTCGACGAGCCATCTGCAAGGCCGACTCGGGACTTGCGGCAAGCGCAATGCGCATACGCAAGACCTGCGCCCTTACGCAATCAGGATCATGGCGCAGAGCATTGTCGATGTTTTGCGCAGCCTGCTCGTTGCGCCGCCAGAACCAGTGATGCCAGGCATGCAAGTAATGTACGTCAGCCTGATCGGCATTCAGCAGACAGCGTCGGAAAAGTACCTGGGCTGCCTGTTCGCTGCCGCGCAGACTGGTGAGCAAAGCCAGGCGAGCCAATGCAGGGATGTTGCCAGGGTCCAATGCCAGGGCATTGGAAATCGCCGATTGTGCCTCATCGATTGCCCGGCCCTGATCACAGGATCCGATCATTGCCTGCCCCAGCCACGCATCCGCCAGGCCATACCAGGACAGCGTGTGCCCAGTATCGAGTTTCAGGCACTGGCGAAACTGTACCAGCGCATCGCGCAGACTCTGCGGGGTGTGCTGCTGCACGCTGCACAAACCACGCAGGTACGCCACCGCGGCCGGGTATGACGCGCAGGCATCACCGACCAGGCTCAAACCGGGAATGCGCTGCGCAACCAGGCACGTCAATGCCCCAAGCGATGCCCCGGGATCACGGGCATCCAGTGTCTGCCCATGCAGCAGAACGTGATCGCGGCCACGGATCAACTCGACCGACCATTGCTGCTGATCGCTCGGGCCGCTGCAGCGCCCGCTCAAGCAGTAGTCCGCAGACAACTGCCCGATCAGCGACCGCATATCGACCGGTTGTGCATAGGTCGCCATCAATCCCGAGGGGATGACGTGCAACACCTCGCCGAACGCCAACGTCAACTGACGGATCATCACATCCTGCAAATCCAGCGCTGCCGTCTCCTCCAGATTGCGAAACGGCAGGACAGCCAGCGAAGGCGCCACGGCCCTCGCCTGACCCGGTGTGTCGAGTTCGACAACCGCACAGGTAAATCGATAACCCTGGCCGTACACGGTCGCAATGAAATCCTTGTTTTCCCTGAGCAGCTTGCGCAATGCATAAATGCAGCGGGTCAACGATTCTTCGGCTGCATCCATCTCGGGCCATACCTGGTCCAGCAAATAATCCTTGCTGACGACCGACCCCGCCGAATTCAGCAGCAGGCGCAATACGTTCAACTCTTTGGGCGGGACGTGAACCCCCTCTCCATCCCGCATCAGCGTTCCATCGCCTTGCAATAGCCAGTGGTCAAAAACGAATGACTTGACCGGCGATTGATCAGTTGCACTGTCCATATTCTGAAATTTCTCTATAGAAAGTTACTCAAGCGCAATCAAGCCTGTGGGTAATCAGGCTCGAGATGACAAGCCGCGTGACTATAGGAAGTTGAGAAGGAGGATTCCGTAGGACTAGTAATTCTATGACGTAGGAAAACACGACATAAGCAGTAGGCTTTATTTAGAAATTATGCATTTTCTTACCAAACAACAAATGTCACCGACCGTTCGCCACTCCGTCACATCAGCATCTGGCAGATCGATACCAAACTCGTCATTGATGGACATGACAATCTCTACAACACCCACGGAATCAACACACAAATCTTCCACCAGTCGTGAATCCGGGTTGATCGTCCGTCGATCAACCCGCAAATAGCCTGACAGCAACTTTATAATCTGATGTTCAAGATCATCACTCATGGAACCCGACATTGCTCCCTCCAACAAAAAATCGGGCACAACGCCAGGCTGAACAAGCCCGGCGCATGCCCGCATCAAGAACATTATTTACTTTTACTGATAAGCGGCAGCTTCGCTTCAAAAATTCAACATAGCCTTCAACATATCTGCGTACTGATTCAGATGTGAAGACAAGGTTTTATTGAAGTTATCATGATAAGAGTTGGCGTTTGAATACTTCTGGGTAAAGGACTGCAACGTGTTTTTCATGCGCTCTTCCTGGGCATTGAAGCCGGTTTGCCAGGCCTGGAATTTTGCGGTGTCCCACATAACCACTCCATTTGGCAGTTCTTTTTTCATCGACGCCAGCGGCCCGGTATCGATGATTACACAATAAGTGCCATCGGCATTTTGATGGAGACAACTTTCGGGCAGGCCCAATGCTTTGCGCCAACTCTCGGCCTCTTCCCTGCTGGCGCCACCCTTGCCGGGTTCTGGAAACAGTACGGCGGCAGGGTTGGGGGGCGAGTACTTCGCGAGCAGGGAATCCAACAGAACTCTCAATCCTATTGCATCCAGTCTGACCTCTTTACCGTCGTTCGCGCCGTTGATGTACTCGCCCATTCTCGCGAGAATTTCAGTATTGAAGTCGGAAAAGAAGTTCGAATAGGCCGCGATGATGTGTTCATAACCGGCCAGGTAACCGTTCTTGATCAGGTCAATCAGCTCGAGCAGCTTGTCAAAAAACTCATTTGAAGAATTAATTCTCAGATCGAACTCGTCAGCGATCTCATCCGGCACCGACATTTGTCTCAGCTCATCGAGAATACGATCTTTCTCATCGTAGAGTTGCTGACGTTGCTGCATTGGCAGCGTTTCGAGGCAATGGTTGAACACCGTTCCACTCTGCCGCATCTGGTGTGTCCACATCAGCGATCGAATACGTTTGGCGTGGACTTGCTCGGCAAACTCAGCAGACGAGAAATATTGCGCCAAGATCTCGGCAGGCGACCCTTGAAGCTCCCTTGGAACTCCCGCCGGGCACTTGAGCATGTTTTCCAGGTTACGATTCAGCGCCTTTACCGAAACTTCGAGCAACTGTGTAAGGGAAAATCCGGCATGGACCTCGACAGGCAATTCGGCAGGCAGCGGCGCATCAACGATGGCATTGGAGTCAGCGGGCAAACTGTTTCCTGGATGTGAGGACTCTGCAATTCTCATATTGTTTTCCTCACTTAGGCCATTTTCATAACATCAGCACGCGATTGGAAAAGCTGCATCACGATGTCCATGATTTTTTGCAGGAGTGCAGCATCAGCCGAGTCTTTCTGGCCGACTTCGTCACTCAAACTCTTCTGGGTATTTTGTGCACTTTGCTGCAGGACTTCTTTCTCCCGCGCTGTGTGTTCGGCCATACGAACCAGGTTGGACACGACCTGACTCAGGTTCATCGACATGGCGCTGAGCGAGCGGCCGATTTCCAGTTTTTTCTCAATGCCCTTGCTGCCCATCTGGCTCAGCCAGTCGGAGGTTTGCCCAACCTTCTGCGCCTTGAGGATTTCCCCGTCAAACCACGCCTGCTCCTGAGGCGACAGTGTGGAACCCTTGGGTTTGATATCGACTGAAGTCGTGCGGCCGAAGTCATCGAAGGTTTTTATCTTGTAGTTGGTTTGCGGGTCCCATTCATTACGGGAACGATGCTGCTCGAGGTCGCTCTTGATATTGCTGGCATCCAGGGCGTTGCGTTTATGCAGATTGATATCCGTATGTTTAAGCCCCAGCCCCTGGAACGCCTTGAACATGGCGAAACCGGCGATTGCTCCGGACACTACGGCAGCAGTAACGGCACTGTAGAAGGCCGCATTGCCGGACTCCACAATGGCTGCGCCCTGGGACTTCGCCGCCTCCGCCGCCATGACGCCAAAATGCCCGCGCAATTGTGCGTTGACGACCCTGGCGATGTTCAGCGCAATAATGGCAGCGATCAGTACATTGGCATGTTTTTCCCAGGCCCCTGGGTCGAACATCAGATCCTCGCGCACTTCATCGGGGAGCATCATCAACGCCGAGGTGAAATCCTGCCAGTCCGCTTCACTGGGCTGGTAGGCGTCGATTGCACTTTCGAGTTGCGCAGCCGCAGGGGCTGGGGAGTTTTTGCTCTGGAGTACTTGCTTTTCGGCGAGCTGATCGATCGTCGAACCTGGAAGACGCTGGCCTTTGAGGGCTTTTGAAAATTGATCCTGAGCGATCAACTCGCTCAGCCCTGCATCGTTGAGCGGGTTCAACAGCGTAGGAATGGTTCTGGTCGTGGGATAAATCGTGGTCACGGCATATTCCTTTTATCAATGGGCTCAAACGTGCCGGGACATTTGCAGGCTGACGGAATGACTGCGTTGCATGTCGGCAAACACCTGTTCGATTTGTCGGGTACGGACCTGCATCGCCTGGCCGTAGTCTTCCACCAGGCGGGTGAGGTAGGCGGTGATCTCTTCGCTGATTGCCATACGTACCCGCACGTCAGCCAGGTGCTCGGCGGCCTGGGCCTGGTGATGGCCGCTGGCGATCTGCAGTCCGCCCTGCACGGCCACATTGCCGAACTCAGTGACGGCCTGGGCAATCTGCAGATTGGCTCCGTAACGGGCCAGGGACACGGCATCGGCGCCATTGGTGATGAAGCCGCGCAACTGGGTCAGCATCTGGGTCAGTGAGTTACCAGCCGATGAGGCCGCCTGCTTGAACACCTGCATCGCGGCAGGCGCGACACCACTGATTGCCGAGGCCAGTTTCGACGCGATGGCGCCGATCATGGGCCCGATCACCTGTGCCCCGACCACGGCCACCAACGCAACGGCAGCCAGCGTTGCCGCGATCCCCTGGATCATGCCGGCGATTTGCGCGATGTCTTTGGCGGTCTCAGGGTCGACACCAAATGCCACCAGCAATTTTGTATAGAGCTCGGTGAACAGCTTGATCGCTTCCTGCATCACAGTGGTCAGTGGCTTCATGGCTTCGGCCATGAACGACATACCGGTCGCCGCCTCAACCGCGGCGTCGGAAATCATGATCGCCGCACCCATCACACCCACCGCGATCAGCACCGGGTTGGCGGTCAACACGCCGGCGACGATGGTCGCGACGGTCAAGATCGCACCGACGATTTTGCCAATGCAACCCATGGTTTTCTGCAACGCCTCGGCCTTGCGGACTTCTTCCAGATACTTTTCCGACTCGAGCTTCATGTGCTCCTGAAGCTTGGCTTGCAGCTCCAGGAACAGCTCTTGATTGATCTCTTCCTTGTTCTGCGCGGCATCACCCAGCAATTCAATGATCTTCAAGCGGTTCAGCAATGCCAGTGCGCTGCTGCTCAGCGCCTTTTCGTTGGACTCCTTCACCGAGGGTCCACCGAGCCCGGCTTCCTGTACTTTCACGGCCACCGCGGCCAGCGTTTTGGCGCAGGCGTTGGCGAGCTCGATCAGTTTCAGGTGGGCGTCGGTCGCCTTTTGCAGTGTCTGGGTATGGCCCGCCAGCTCACCTTTGAGTTTGTCGCGTAGCGCCAGCTCACTCGCATACTCTGGTGACTCCGGATCCAGCCCCGCCAGCCGTGCTTCACTCTCATCCAGCAATCCCTGGACATGCCGAACCCGTTCCTGCAACTGATCGAGGTGCTCCTGGCTGCTCCCGATCTCGCCCTCGGCAACCTCCAGCGCCTCGACGGCTGCGGCGTAATCAGCCGCCAGTTTTTCATGCCCCTGCTGCCTGGCACCGGCCATGCTTTGCAGCATCGCCAGGCGATTTTTCAGTTTGTTGACGTCGACCTCGCCGAGCATCTCGCTGATCATCGCCATCAACAGGGTGAACAGGTCACCATTGGTTTCCTGTTTGTTGCCGTCCGCGCGCGGTGGTGGCGCATGCAGCACGGGCCTGCCAGCACTGGCGACGGATGGGCCGGATTGACTTTCGTAGCTCACCGACGTCAGGCGCGCCAATGCCTCTTGGCCGGCCTTTTGAAAGTCAGCCGTCCTGGCGGCCTGGCTGGCCGCCTTGCCATATTTCTCAAAGGCCTCGTCTCGACCTGTCGAGCCCGAAAATATCGGGTTGAAGGTGCTTCTGATTTCACTCATGTTCTGTCTCCGAACAATCCTTTTCAATGTGACTCAAGGTGTCGAGATACACCTGAGCCTGCTTGTGCAGATCGTCTTCCGTGGCTTGTTCAAGCACATATTCGAAACACAACCTGGCCTTGCCGATCTTGCCCAGCGCCAGGTGGCACTGGCCGGTGTACAACATGGGCCGGTAATCGTTCTTGCCTTGGGCGAAGGCGATCGCATACAGGTCGATCGCTTTCTGGTGGTTCTGCTTGAGTTGGTGTACGGCGGCCAACCCCATCCAGTAATGGCTGTTGTTCAAGTCGTAGATGCACAGGAAGTGGAAGAACTTTTCGGCATCGTCCAGCCGCCCCTGCTCGTAAAACTGGAACGCGAAGGCATAGAGACTGCCCATGTGCTCGTCACTGATGCCTTGTACGTCTTTCAACGCCACGCCACCGAGCACTGCATCCACGACTTCGAGGGCCAGTTGTTCATCTTGTTGTTTGTCGCGACTCATCAGCCACACTCCTGAATAACGTCAGCGCTGCTGACGACTGCATTGAGCCAAAGCGCTGGTGAGCACGCTGCCAAATTGCGCTCATGCCAGCGCTCGACGCCCAGCACAGATCTCAGGTCTTGGTCTTAACTGGAAAGATAATTCCTTTCACCTTAAACCCAAATCGCACTTAACAACTCAATTCAGAATATAAAAATCTGACTAACATATTTATAGCGCAAAGGCATTACCTTCTATCCATTGGAGTTTGCCATGGCATAAGTTGCACTCAATTGTTGCTCTTCCGTCTCGAAATTCACATAACCCTCAGGCAACGTCATATGCGACTCCACCGCCTCCCAAAATACTTTATTTTCGGGATCTGCTTTTCCCCAAATAGCTTCCGCCAATGAAAAAGCATCATTACGCACCAAGTCCGCCTGTTCTTGCGCCTGATGCACAAAAGTATCGACATGATGACGTAATGCATTCGGGCCGGTCAGATCAATAGTGCTTCTGTTAGGTCGGCTAAAGTAACGGTCACCATCAAATTCGTTACCCTTTAGGCATTGATATTTTTCACCAATTTTTTGAATAAATTCCGCCAGCATTTCACTTTTAGCATGACTAGCCAGTAATGCATTGGAAAAATAAGGCATGACATTACCATCTGCATCTTTCTTATTTACCCTTAATCCAACCAACATGAGGCCGGGATGAGATTCCAAAGAGCCGGCAAGTGATTGCAAACACTCTAGATCGATATCAACATAAACCCCACCATAGTTGTACAAAATTTCATAGCGTGCGATATCTGAAGCGGCTGGGTAAGCACCATTACGACCAACAACCTCATGATTGTAGGCACTTCTGTTCTGTAACTGAATATCACTGGGATTGCTCAAATCACGAATACGAATATTTTTAGCGTCAGAAAACAAATCTTGTAATTTATTTAGCGAAGAAATGTCACGCGACTTAGTTCCAGCCAAGCAGTCCCAAGACCTTATTGTTTGATCAAGAACCAGGCGATCTGCAAGCAGAAACTTTTCATCATTATCTTGTGTAAGTCTGCGAAACGACTCCAACACCTCACTTGCATTGATAGCGGTGACTTCATTTTTATTTGACAGTAGCTTCTGCCTGAACGGCTCATTGCACTTGGCAGACAGTTCAATATTTATATCTTTAAGCGCTTGTCTTTTCGCCGATTCATTTTGAAATGTCACCGGCTTACCCAATGTGCTATTGAGTTGACTGAACAGTCCACGAAACAGCTTTTCTGCCTGATACTGCCGGGGATCAGAAAACAACTCCCCGATTTTTCCCCTTATAGCCTTGTGAGTCGAAAAAGCATCAAACTGCAAAGAGTCGACCCATAGGTTAACAGTACTCCCAGGATTTTTTTCCGCCCACTGCCGTAGATACTCCTGTTGCTGTCTGCCAGGTTGAGAACCTACCCAAACCATATGAATTTCAGAGGGGATATTTTTAAAATCACTCTTTAAATAAAGCTCTGAAAACGCTTTAGCATTACCGACTATATCAGTACAAGGCACAAATTGTTGAGAAGTCAAAGAATAGTCTACATTCACATTCATCTCTCCACACCAGATTAAAAAACACTTTTCTCGCAGTGCTGCTCAATGTGACTCAAGGTGTCGAGATACACCTGAGCCTGCTTGTGCAGATCGTCTTCCGTGGCTTGTTCAAGCACATATTCGAAACACAACCTGGCCTTGCCGATCTTGCCCAGCGCCAGGTGGCACTGGCCGGTGTACAACATGGGCCGGTAATCGTTCTTGCCTTGGGCGAAGGCGATCGCATACAGGTCGATCGCTTTCTGGTGGTTCTGCTTGAGTTGGTGTACGGCGGCCAACCCCATCCAGTAATGGCTGTTGTTCAAGTCGTAGATGCACAGGAAGTGGAAGAACTTTTCGGCATCGTCCAGCCGCCCCTGCTCGTAAAACTGGAACGCGAAGGCATAGAGACTGCCCATGTGCTCGTCACTGATGCCTTGTACGTCTTTCAACGCCACGCCACCGAGCACTGCATCCACGACTTCGAGGGCCAGTTGTTCATCTTGTTGTTTGTCGCGACTCATCAGCCACACTCCTGAATAACGTCAGCGCTGCTGACGACTGCATTGAGCCAAAGCACTGGTGAACACGCTGCCAAATTGCGCTCATGCCAACGTTTGGAGGAAAAAGAAAAAAGGGGAAATCAGGCCTGCTCGACCTGTTCGAGCCAGATCAACAGACGCAGGACTTCCTCAATTTCCTGTACTTGAAGGAAGCTGTAGCGCTGGTGGGTTTTGAATATCCGCCGGGCCAATGCGATGTCATTGATCACCGGCACCCCGACTTCCCTGGCATAGGCGCGAACGGCCAGGGCGCGTTGGTTGGTTTCCATCAGGGAGATGAACGGCAGCACAGTAATTTCCGGGCGGAAGTACACACCGATGGCAATGTGCGTCGGGTTGGCGATGATCATCCGCGAGCTGCGCACATCGGATTTGACCTGCTCGGACAGGAGTTCCCTGTGCAGGTCGCGACGACGGCCCTTGATTTCCGGATTGCCATCCTGCTCCTTGTGTTCGCGCTTGACTGCGTCCTTGTCCATCATTTGATCTTTCATGAACAAAAAGTACTCACTCAACGCATCCAGCACGACGATCAGCAGCACGCATCCCAGGAACGCCAACACCAGCACCAGCAACAAGTGCCCCCAGATCGCGAACAGCTCCGGTGCCTGGGTGAACAGTTGGGCAAACAACAGTTGCCGCTGCGTGACCCAGACGATCCATAGCGCCATGGCAAAGCTGCCCAGGTACAGCAACGCCTTGACCGTGTCCTTGACGGTGCGCAGGCTGAACAGTTTTTTGAAGCCATTGATCGGGTTCAGCGCACCGAGATTGAGCTTCAAGGCCTCGCTGGCCAGCGCAAAGCCGCTTTGCAACAGCGCAGGCAATGCGCTGCTCAACACGCACACCAGCAGCAAAGGCAGCAACGCCTTGAGCCCGACCAGCACCAGCATCGCCGAGTACGCTTGCATGTCCATGTCAAAGTCACTGGCAATGATGCGTCGATAGACCTCCATGACCTCGAACAATGAGCTGTTGAACACCATGTAAGTGATGCCGCAGAGGGTCAGGCAGGTGACCACCAGATCCTTGGCCTTGAACGTCTGCCCTTTGCGTGACGCATCGCGCAGTCGCTTGGCGGTGGGTTTTTCAGTTTTCGAGGCGCTGGACGACATCGGCGGCCTCCCCGTCGTTGCCCAGATAGCGCTCCAGCCCATGGGATTTCATGCCCATGCGCAGCACTTCATCCGGCAGGTGCACGCCGAAATACAGCATCAGTACCACCAACGCCACCAGGCTCTTGACCGTCAGCGACACCGAGAATGCATTCATTTGCGGCGCGTACCGCGAGAGCAGGCCAAGCAGCGCTTCGCTGATCAACAGCGTGGCCACCACCGGCGCGCTGATCACCAGTGTCTTGCTCACTAGAGCATCGAGCAGGCTCAGGACTGATGGCAGGTACATTTCGCAACCACTGGCCGGCGCGCAAATACGGTAGCTGTGGCCAACGGTTTCGAGCATCAGCAACATGCCGCCGCCTTCGAGATAAACCACCGCGGCGAACAACTGGAGGAAATTCGCCAGCTCCGACGTATCGACGCCGTTCGCCGGGTCCACGGTGCTGCTGAGCATTGCCCCGCGCTGGTTGTCGATCAGGTTACCCATGGCGTGCAATACCCAGAACGGCCAGCACAGCAGGCATCCCAGCAGCACGCCAATACCGGCTTCACGCAACACCAGTCCAAAGAACGCCAACCCGTCGAGGTCAGGCAGCGGCACGCCGACATAAGTCCAGAAACCCAACGCCACCAACACAATGACAGTCTGGCGTGGCACGCCCGTGAGCACGCCACTGTTGAGAAACGGCATCATGAAAAAAATCGGCGCGAGGCGTGCAAACCCCAGGATGGCGGCGGCGAACCCAGTGTAAAGGTCGAAAAACAGCATCACCGACATCGCGCTAAGCCAATGCCAGACGGATGACTTCCCGACTGAAATCGAGCAAGGTTTCGCCATACCAGCCCGAAAGCAGGAACAGGCACGCGGCGACAGCCAACAGCTTGAAACCGAACGGCAGTGTCTGCTCCTGTAATTGGGTCACGGTCTGGATCAAACCGACCACCAGGCCGACCACCGTGGCGACAATGATCGGCCAGGCCACCATCAACAGGATCAGGTACAGGGTTTTATTGCCGGCATAGACCAGGTCGTTCATGAGCCCGCGCCTATGCCAGCAAGGTCAGGTATTGCTTGACCAGCCCGGTGGACAGCAGCGCCCAGCCGTCCAGTGCAACAAACAACACCAACTTGATCGGTACCGAAATGATCACCGGGCTCATCATCATCATGCCCAGCGCCAGCAGGATGCTTGAGATCACCAGATCGACGATGACGAACGGCAAATACAGGTAGAAGCCGATCTTGAAGGCGCTTTTGATTTCACTCAAAGCGTAGGCCGGCAGCAGGGAAAACAGCGACGGCGTGAGTTCTTCATCGACGGGCAGACCGCTGTCGGACTCACTCTGCACCGCCTGCGCCCGCTCGAAGAACAGCGCCAGTTCCGGGTCGGTATATTTGCGCAGGTAATCCTTGTATCCGCCCAAGCCGTTCTCGGCGAAATTCACGACTGACTCGATGTCGGTAAAGGCCACCTGCTCTTCCTTGTAATAGCCATAGCCTTGTTTCATCACCGGTGTCATCACGAAAATCGCCAGCATCAAGGCAATCGCATTGAGGGCCATGTTCGAGGGCACCTGCTGCAAGCCCAAGGCGTTACGCACGATGACAAAGACAATGGAAAACTTTATGTAGCAGGTGCCGGCCGCCACCAGAAACGGCAGCAGTGAAGCGAACGCCAGTAACGCGATCAGCGAGACATCATTCATCGCGGCATTCCGTCCGGTGAGCCGTCGCGATAGACCTCGAGCAACTCCACACCCAACTGCTCTTCCAGTTGCACCAGTTCGCCACGGGCCACCGGCTTGCCATTGGCGCGTACTTCGATGTGACGCGCTGCATCGTCCGCCAGCGGGATCAGTTGTCCCCCGACGATCCGCGACAGCGTGGCCAGGTCGATTTCCTGGGTCGCGAGCACGAATTGCAGGCGCACCGGCAGAGCGTCGAGGTCAAAATCGGCATCGGAATCCGTCGAGCCTTCGACGTCGGTCACGGTCGATTGCATGTGTATCCCCTGTTCAGTAAAGGTGAAAACGCCGAGGCATTGATGCCCCAGGCAGCATCGTTGCGAACGCTGAATGATTCGCAGGACATCGCCCGCCTTCAGCCGTACCCCATGCCTGAGGTGACTCGACCCCAGCATCAGCTCCAGGTGTAGCGGCAAATCGCTCAGCCATGAGTCGGCGGCCAGGGGCTGGCTGGCGGTCGGTGCCGGTGGCAATCGGGTCAGCCACAGGCGCCCACGAGACGTGTCGAGCCAAGGCAGTTCTTGCGGCGGCAATTGCCCGGGAAGGACCCCATCGACGTCGGAAATTTGCTGGTAGTGCAAGTCGTCTACCTCCAGCAGCAAGGGTTGCGGCACCGCGCGGAACAGCTCGGCGATATTCATCAGCGAGCACTCGACCGTCAGTAACGCCCGCAAACCCGGGAGTGATCGATGCAACCAGTCGTGGGCATCGATCAAACCCTGCCATTCCCCGTCCTTGCCAGATGCGCGAAAACACAGGTAGCCCGATTGCCTTGGCGGATGGCTTGAACCGGCGTCGATATCCGCGCTCCGCCAGCGTCGTATCGCTTGCGCGGCGGCATGCGCCTGGGCGTTGATCCGGCGCAACCTCAGTGCACTCATGCGCCCTGCCCGTCTTCGGTCTGCTCGTCGTCCGGCGGCTGCCGCGAGCCCTGGCGCTGCTGTTCGCCGTCGCTATCGGTCAGGCGCCAGGCGGGTTCGCGGACGTGTTCCAGCGACACCTTGAGTTGTTCGAAAACCTGGGCATTGCTCGGGCTCAGTTGCAGGTTGCGGGTGGGCTCATCGGCCACGCGGCTGATCGTCACTTGCCCGCTGACGGTGCCTTTATTGAACGGAACCTGCAGCAAACCCCGGTCGGCAATCGACAAGGTTTCGATGATCGGGTCGAGGGCATGCGGCGATGGCGGGTTCACGGGCGCCGAGACCGCGGGTGATGCAACTGTCGGCACATGGCGCGCGGTCAGGAGGCTCGATAAGGCTTCGGGCCTTTGCCCTTCCAACTCAGGTATCGGCGGTGCACCTGGACTGGCGGCACGATCGACCGGGAGCGGCTCGACGATGTTTGATGGGGGTTGGATCGGCCCTGACTCAACAATGGTCGGAATCGATAGGGGCTGGATTGGCCCTGACCCAACAATGGTCGGAGTCGCCAGGTTTACCGGTGCCGACGCGACAATTCTGTCGACAACAGGCGCAACGTCAGCCAGGGGTGACAACAACCGAGGCTGCACAGGTTTACTCAACAGCGGCTGCGCTTGTGGATGTGGCACCGGTGTGAGCGGCCGTACTTCGTCGAGTTCAGCAGCGAGCTTTTCCGGGAGCGTGACCATCGCCTGCAAAGCGATTGCGCGACCCGTGTCCATCAGGGGCCGATGCCGCAGGATCAACGGCGCCATCAGCTCCAGAACACCTTGTGGCAGATCATCCTCCTGCACTGGCACCAGCCTGTCGTGCAACTCATCCATCGGCTGTTCGGTGACGGCGTCCAAGGGTTGAACCGGCAAGGGTGAAATTACAGATGCATTGCTCATCGCGAAACTCCGTTCATTTCTTCGACTTCTCTTTCATCCCGGCGCACCTGCTCCAGCCGTTGCCTGCGTAACAGCTGCTGAACAGTCCCTTCGTACTTGTCGTGCTTGCGCTGCGCGAGCCGCAGTTGCTCGCGCTGTTCCAGCAACACTTGCTCAATCTCCCGGCACTGCTGATCGACCCGGTCACGCTCGAGGCGCAACAGATTGATCTGCCGCCGAATGACCGCTTGCCTTCGCAACAGCGCCAACAGTTGCCCGTGATCGAGCACACAGTCATTGGCGCGATGGCTGGCCAACAAACTGTGTAGCGCCACTTCTTGTCCGTCGAAAGCAGCCCGCTCCTGCACCAGCGCCTGCAGTTGTTGCCGGGTACGCGCGATCAAGAGTTCAGCGCGTTGCCGACGGAACTGGCTGAGCGCCAACAGGCGAAGACGATCGGCTAATGGATTCATGCCATGAGCCCCTGTAATTGGCCCAGGGCCTCGTCCGGTTCACAGCATTCGTCCGTGGGCTGGCGCAACCACTGGTGGAGGGCCGCGCGGCGTTGCAGCGCCTGGTCATTGGCGGGGTCCGCGCCTGGGCTGTACTCGCCCATGTCGAGAAAAACCTGCAGCTGCTCAAGCCGCGTCAGCGTATCCCGGGTCGCCGCTGCCAGTTGCTGCACCTGCGGCGGGGTGACTTGCGTCGCCACGCGACTGACGCTGCGCAACACATCGATTGCCGGGTAGTGCCCCTTGGCCGCCAAGGTTCGACTGAGGTAGATGTGTCCGTCGAGAATCGAACGAATCTCCTCGGCGATCGGGTCCGGCTCGTCGTCACTTTCCAGCAGCACCGTGTACCAGGCGGTAATGCTGCCGGAAGCGGTCACACCCGGTCGTTCCAGCAGGCGCGGCAAGGCATCGAACACCGAGGCCGGATAGCCCCGTCGCGCCGGTGCTTCACCCGCAGCCAGGGCCAGGTCGCGACGGGCCCTGGCATAGCGCGTCAACGAGTCCAGCAACAGCACTACACGCTGGCCCTGGTAACGGAAATACTCGGCGATGGCGGTGGCCTGGAGCGCCGAGTTACAACGGTCCACCGAGGAAAAATCCGACGTGGCGTACACCACCACGCAGCGTGAGCGTATTTCAGACTGACGCAGATGCTCGATGAATTCGGTCACTTCGCGGCCGCGCTCGCCGATCAGGCCGATGACAAAAACATCCGCATCAGTGTGATTGATCAGCATATTGATCAGGGTGGTTTTGCCGGAGCCGGCGGCGGCGAAAATGCCGATGCGTTGACCGACACCACAGGTCAACAGACCATCGATCACTCGAATACCCGTGTGCAGCGGCTCCGCCACCGGGCGCCGCTGCTGGTACGACGGCGGGTCGGCATCCACCGGATAGTCCCGCAGAGCAACCGCCGTCGATGGCGCCAGACGCTCGACGATCGTGCCCTGGGGGTCGACCACGCTGCCGAGCAAGGCGTCACTGCAGGCCAGTTGCAGGGTAGAACCCGTGGGCACAATCATCGATTCCCTGGACAAGCCTTTCGCATCACCGAGCAGGCTGAGCAGAACAGCGTCGGGTTTGAAGCCGATGACCTGCGCCCGGGCCACGACCTGAGGCTGGCGCCAATGCCGCCGTACTTCACAGACCTCGCCCACTACCACATCGCCCAAAGCGGCTTCGATCAAGGGACCGCTCAAGCGCAAGGGATGGGCCGCATGCCTTTCCAGCCGGGTGTTCATCGACGTAAAAGTTCGCACAGCGTTTCGGTCGCCTGCACAAAAGCATCCAGGGCTTGCGCGAAGTGTTCAGCATCACCGAGGGCATGGGCATTGGCCATCAACCGCAGTTCGAGCCGTTCCTGAACGACGCACAGGTGCAATTGCCCGGTGCGGGAAAAAGGATTGCCCTCAAGCAAGAACTGCATCAAGTCGAAGGCACATTGGTTCATTGCACTCGGGTTCGCTTCTGCGACCGTCGACCAGACCCAGACATCGCCATCGACCATCGCCACGTTGATATCGGGCAGGTTCTTCATCTGCATTTCAATCGTGCTGTGACTGTCAAAATGCCCTATCTGGCTGTCCTTGCAGCCACTATGACGTAGTGCTTCGCGCAACAAATCGGCTAAATCCATAGACATCATTTACGGGGTTTCCTTACAGGGTTTTGATCACATTGACGGAGACGGTCTCGCAGACTTCGCCGAACGACATCACGTCCAGCTCGCGACAGCGTCCCTCGATAAGTTTCTTGATGTAGCGCCGGACATCGACCGAACACAGCAGCACCATGTCCTTTTGAGCAATGTGCACACTGTCCAGGGCGACGCTCAGGCGATCCATCAGCTCTTCGGATTCGGCCGGCTCGAGATTGATGAAACTGCCCGCCGAGGTTTGCCGAATCCCGCGCCGCACCACCTCTTCGAACTCGGCCGACAACAGCAACACCCGCAAGTCATTACCCTGGGCAAACTTGTTGCTGATGTACCGGGCCAGCGAGCCACGAACGTGCTCGACCAGCGCCAGCGCATCTTTTTCCCGGGACGCCCAATGGGCCAGGGACTCAAGAATGAGCTTCATGTTGCGCACGGAAATGCGCTCGCCGATCAGGCGCTGCAGCACTTCGGTGATCTTCTGCACGGTGACGTGGCGATAGACTTCCTTGAGCAGATCAGGGCAGCGGGTTTCCATTTCGTCGAGCAGTTGCTTGGTTTCCTGCACGCCGAAAAACTCCTGGATGTTGCGCGCCAGCAAGGTGACCAGGCAGCGGTAGCATTCCTCGTCCGCCGGGCGCAGGTGATAGCCCAATTGCTGCACCCGTTCCTGGTCGGTGGCGTTGACCCACACCCCGCCCAGGCGATTGCTGTCACTGCCGCGCACCAGGGCAAAGCCCATGGCTTCCAGTTCCGGCGAGTAGTCGAGCAACCGCCAGTGATCGAAATGGATATCGAATTGCTCGGCACGCACTTCGTTGATCAGCACCGCCACTTGATGCGCCGGCAAGGCTTCGCTGGCGCGCAATTGCGGCTCGGGAATGCGCAGCCCGTAATCAACGAAAAACTGGCTGCGAAAACGCGCCGCCCAACGGGCCCTGGTCAACTCGTCGAGGCGTGCGGTGGGCACCAACAACATCAGCGGGATGGTTTCGGTGGCGATATTATCGATGTCCTCGAGCAGGCCCGAGCCGGTCTGCAACGCCTCACCCTGCGTCGCCGATGGCCGGCTGTCACCCTGGCCCTCGGCCCTGGAGGCCTGGCGTCGGCGTACGAACAGCAGCAGTGCCAGGGCCGCGGCGATGGGCAGGAAGGTCAGCAGCGGAAAACCGGGTAACAGGCCGACGCCCACCGCCAGCAGCGCCGTCACCCCCAGCACGAACGGATTACCCAGCATCTGGGCGAGCATGTTGCGCCCCAGGTTGGCATCATCGCCGTTGACGCGGGTGACGATGAAGCCGGCGCCGATGGCGATCAGCAACGCCGGAATCTGCGCCACCAGACCATCGCCAATGGTCAGTAGGGTGTAGGTCGACAACGCTGTGGACAGGTCCATGCCCATCTGCCCGACGCCAATGGCCATGCCGCCGATGAAGTTGACGAAGATAATGATGATGCCGGCGATGGCGTCGCCCTTGATGAACTTCATCGCGCCGTCGAACGAGCCGTACAACTGGCTTTCGCGCTCCAGCACGCTGCGCTTTTCCTTGGCTTCCTCGGCCGTCATGGCGCCAGCCTTGAGGTCGCCGTCGATGCTCATCTGCTTGCCGGGCATGCCGTCCAGCGAGAAGCGCGCCGCAACTTCGGCCACCCGCTCCGAGCCCTTGGTGATCACGATGAACTGGACAATCGTGACAATGGAAAAGATCACGAAGCCCACCACCAGGCTTTCACCGATCACGAACTCACCGAAGGAGGCGATGATCTCCCCCGCATCAGCCTGGCTGAGGATCAGCCGGCTGGTGCTGATCGACAGCGCCAGGCGAAACAGGGTGGTCAACAGCAGCAACGCCGGAAAGGTCGAGAAACTGAGGATGCGCTCGATGTAGAACGACCCCAGGAACACCAGCAGCGAAATCACGATGTTCAGGCCGATGAGAAAATCCACCAGCGCCGTCGGTAGCGGAATGATCAGCATGGCGATGATCATCACCATCAGCGACAGGATCAGCAGCTCCGGGCGAGCGCTGACGTTGCGCAAAAACACATTGAGCATGACGGGTCAGTTCCGGGAAAAAGTCATGAGCAGCCGCCGGGACGACGCCGCTCAATACATTCGAGGGCATAGGCAATGTCAGCCAGGCGCGTGAACTGCTCTGCCAGGCGCAGCGGCGCCTGTTCATCGGCAAACAGCGGTGCCGGTAATTGCAGGCTGAGCCGGCGCACCTTGTGCAGCACCGTCGAACGCTCATGGTGCGCACTCAACAGCACGCGCTCACCCAGGACGCCTAGCAACAGCTGGTCGAGATCATCGGGGTAGGTCAGCACTCCGAACAGGAACACCAGCCAGTCGGGCTCATCGGGGTTGTGCCGGCAGATCAGTGCATCCCCGAGTAGGCCACGGATAAACAGGTCGTCGGCTGAACGCAGGCGCTTGAGGTCGTTCACCCGGGCCAGCAGTTGACCGAACTCCACGTGCGAACAACTGGGATCCTGGGCGCTGATGTCGGTAAGCAATGCCGCTTCAATGAAGGCCAGCACAGCGCTGCGTTGCGCCGGACCGTACAACGCGATCCAGTCCTGATAACAACTGACCGGCCCGCTGTCGGACTCGATGAAATCCCGGTAGGTCTCGCGCAACAAGCCTGCGCGCACCGCCATGCTCGTACCGGACATTCTGGCCTTGAGGGCGGAATTGATCCCGGCACTCATGCGCTTGGGGGAGCCTTGGGCAACCACCGTCTGCAACAACATTTCAAGCCGCTGACGAGTCCGCGCCTCGAGTTTTTTCCGACGCAGCAGTTCGCGCAGCACCAATGCCAGGTCGCTATCGTCGGGAAACAGGCTACGTACCATCTGCAGCAACCAGCTGGTGGACTTGTCCGCCAGCCGCGCCAGGCTCAACACCTGCCGCGCCTTGGGCACGGTATCGTCCTCCAGGACTCTTTCGAAGGAGTCAGTCAATGCATCGGACTTGAGTTCGAACTGCCGCCGGCCACGGAACTGGGTCAAGGCTGCGGACATTTCATCGCTGATCTGCACAAAGCGCCGCGCCACGTCGACCGTTGTGCCGTCGTCAAGATCAAGCTCTGCCTCGACCTGCGGTTGCGGATGCTGGGCGGCCTTCTCGGCATTCAAGCGTGCCTGGGCCGCTCGCCCACCCGTGGAAATCGGTGGCAGGATCATTTTTCTGCCGCCCGGAAAAAGGATCGACGCACCCGTTCATGCTGCTGCGGACTCAGCAATCGTGCATCCGGCTCCACCGTGGCGGGTTCAAGGACGTCGAGAATTTCCTTGGGCTGAATCAGGAACACCCGCACCGTATTGGCCGAGCGGTTCTGCCGATAGCTGAACAATCGGCCGATCCACGGAATCGAACCCAGCAGCGGAATCCGTCCGACTTGCTCGCTGTGGTCATCGCGGGTGAAACCGCCGACCAACAGGCTCTTGCCCTGGGGCACCCGCGCCACCGTACTGATCCGTGTGCGCCCGACCGTCGGCAAACTGCCAGGTTGCTTGTCCCGGTCAAGGTTTTCTACTTCGTTGCCGTCTTCGATATTGAGTGACATTTCAATTTCGTCCGACTGGGCGAAACGAGGCAGGACGCTGACGAGCGTGCCATAGGTCACGTGCTGCAGATCGACACTGCGCTCACCCACCAGCGGGGCATAAAAGGTGCGGTTATTGTCGAAGATCGCCGGCACGTTCTCTTGTGTCAGGATCACCGGACGCGAGACCACATTCGCCCGGTTGGTGCGCTCCAGGGCCATGACCTGGGCAACGAACGAAACGCCATCGAGGGTGGTCGCCGAGCCAGCGTTGAGCGATACGGTGAATGTCCCACTGGACTTCAACGCACCCTGCCAGTTGATGCCCAGCTGATTGAGTTCATCCTTGTGCAAATCAATGATCCACAACGACAACTCCACGTGTCGTTTCGGCGTGTCCAGTGCACTCACGAGATTCTCGATAAAGCGCACCTGCTCCGGCAAACCCTTGACCAGCAGGCTGTTGGTGTCCGGATAGGCCACCACGCGAATGTTTCCGGCGGCCATCTCCCGGGCAATGATCCGCGGCGCGGTCGGGTCCTGATCGGGGGATGTGCTCGCCAGGCCTTCCAGGGGAAACGCCGGCATCGCCCCCTGCGCTCGCTGTGTCGGGGCTTGCGCCACGGTCGGCTCGACCTCGCGCTTCTCGCCGCGCAACAGATCCTCGATCACGGTTGCCAGCCCGGGGATGGTCACCTTGTCATCGCGCAACTCGTATTTACGGTCGCTGACAAAGGTGTTGCGCACCTGGATAACGCCGATCTGCTGCCTGCCCAGCAACAGTTCCGAGCGCTGGTTATCCATCAGACCGGCCGCTTGCACCACCAGATCGACATACATCTGCGGCCCCGACACATGGAATGTACGCAAGCCGTCATGGCGCAATGGATAACGGCTATCGAGCAGCCCGGACCGTTCGAGAAACGCCTGAAGCCTGGCCACGGTCAGGGTCTGCAGCGACAGCATCGCGCTTTTCACTTCCGCCGCGTCATACAGATAGATCGCCTGGCCATCGCTGTACCAGATCAAACCCATCTGTGCGCTGACCCGCTCGAAGGTCCGTTGTGGCGAGCGCAGATCAAAGCTGCCGGAGATCCGCTTGGCCGAAGCGGCCTTGCTGATGATCACCGGCTTGCCCAACGGCCCGGACAACTCGGAAAAAAACGTGCGCACACTCTGTTCGCGAGCCACGTATTCGTCGGCATTCGCCCGCACAGTACAGGGTACCAGCAGCAACATGGCCGCGAGCCAAAAGGGCAAGACATACAAGGATTGAATAGCGCGATTCATCGGTTCACTTGCCTGGAAGGTAGGTAATGTCGGCCAGGCTGCTGGGGGTGAAACCCACCAGTTCGCGAACTTCCTTGGAGAAATGCGAAGAGGAGGCAAAACCGAACTCCAGCGCCAGATCCGTCAGGGAACAGTCCTGCAGACTCATGTTCAAAAGCGCCTGGGCCGTCCGCCAACCGCGCAACGCAGGCTTGGCCGCCGTACCGAGCGCCTGCCGGCACAATCGACGAAAATGCGACACCGACACCCCATAACGCTGCGCCAGATGGGTCAGTTTTTCGCTGTGGGTGCCCTGCTCCAGTAGAAAACGCACAAGCCCGTAACTTTCAGTCTGTCGCAACACACTGGCAAAGGCCTGATAGGCCGCACCGCCAGCCATCGCCTGTTCGAGGTACCAGCGCTCTAGCGCCTGTTCCGACTGAACCTGTAGAAAAGGCACTGGCAATGCCGCCCAAGGCACCTGACGGCCTCGCCGGGTGATCGGCGCATGACCAAGATCGATGAACACCTGCAGTTTCACCAACGGTGCCTGGGCAATTGGCAGGGTCGGCATACTGCCGTTGACCTCAAATCCGCTGGTCACTGCAATCAGCCCTTCCCAGCCCATCGGCAGGCAGCAGGCCGAGACGCACCGCGCCGGGGCCAGACAAACGGCGGATTGGTCGACACGCAGATGCAGCATCTGCTCGCAAGAGCGGGTATGAGTGGAACGTGTGGCGTGTAGTGATTCGATGGGCACGCCAACCTCCTTTGCGGCCTGACGATGTGGGCCGGCAGGATGTAGGACGGGGCGTGTCGAATCCTGATGCAAATATGATGAAATCCGGGCTGGCATATGCCTTGCAGCCGTTCACGTATCAGCACGCAAACCAACGGCGGAATGCGTGCCAGGACAATGGCGTCGTTACCCGGCCTTGCGCGTGCAGGATCTGGAACGACGCTTTTTTTGCAAGGTGTGAAATCGATGAACGAACCGTCAATCGGCCCTCTGGCCTGGGTCAATGGCAGCGATGCCCCGGAAAAAACCGAAATCAATCTGGGTTTCATGGCCTTGAGCGACTGCGCCTCGGTAGTGGTCGCCGCCACCCAGGGCTTCGCCCAACCCTATGGCCTGACCCTGAACCTCAAGCGTCAATCGTCCTGGGCCAATCTGCGGGACAAACTGGTCAGCGGCGAACTCGATGCCGCCCACAGCCTCTATGGCCTGATTTACGCGGTTCACCTGGGCATCGGTGGCGTCGCCGCGACCGACATGGCCGTGTTGATGGGCCTGAATCAGAACGGCCAGAGCATCAACCTGTCCCGTGGCTTGCAAGCACTGGGGGTGACCAGTCCTGAGGCACTGGATCGGCACGTGCACCAAACTCGCCCAAAACTCACCTTCGCTCAGACTTTTCCTACCGGCACCCACGCCATGTGGCTGTATTACTGGCTCGCCGCCCAGGGCATTCACCCGCTGCTGGATGTCGACAGCGTGGTGGTGCCGCCACCGCAAATGGTTGCGCACCTGCGGGCCGGGCGTATCGACGGGTTCTGCGTCGGCGAACCCTGGTCCGCCAGCGCGGTGCAGCAGGAGCTGGGTTTTACCCTGGCGACGACCCAGACCCTCTGGCCCGATCATCCGGAAAAGGTCCTCGGCTGCACCCGCGCGTTCGTCGAGCAATACCCCAATACCGCCCGGGCATTGGTGATGGCGATTCTGGAGGCCAGCCGCTTCATCGAAGAAAGCACCGAGAACCGCCGCAGCACCGCACAATTGCTCAGTGCCGTGCAGTACCTTGACGCGCCACTGGACTGCATCGAACCGCGCCTGCTGGGCGAATACGCCGACGGCCTTGGCCATCGCTGGCAAGACCCGCACGCGCTGCGCTTGCACGGGAATGGCGAGGTCAACCTGCCGTACCTGTCCGACGGCATGTGGTTCATGACCCAGTTCCGCCGTTGGGGCCTGTTGCGCGAGGACCCTGACTACCTCGCGGTGGCCCGACAGGTGCAGCAACTGGACCTCTACCGTGAGGCGGCCAGCGCCGTCGGTGTCACTTCGTCAGCGGAAGAAATGCGCAGCAGCCAGTTGATCGACGGCAAAATCTGGGACGGCTCGGACCCGGCCGGTTATGCCCGCAGCTTCAAACTGCACGCCATGAGCGACAGCTCGCACCGATCCGCCAGCCGCTGACAGGAGACGACGAACATGTTGCGAATCCTGCTGATCAACGACACCGCGAAAAAAGTCGGGCGCCTGAAGGCCGCCCTGACCGAGGCCGGATTCGAAGTGATCGATGAGTCCGGCTTGACCATCGACCTGCCCGAACGCGTCGAAACGGTGCGTCCGGATGTGATTCTGATCGATACCGAGTCACCGGGGCGCGATGTCATGGAGCAAGTGGTGCTGGTGACACGCGACCAGCCACGACCGATTGTGATGTTTACCGACGAACATGACCCCGATGTGATGCGCCAGGCGATCAAGTCCGGGGTCAGTGCCTACATCGTCGAAGGCATTCACGCACAACGCCTGCAGCCGATTCTCGATGTGGCCATGGCACGCTTCGAGAGCGACCAGGCCTTGCGTGCCCAGCTGCATGCCCGCGACCAGCAATTGGCCGAGCGCAAGCGCATCGAGCTGGCCAAGGGGCTGCTGATGAAAATGAAGGACTGCAACGAGGAAGAGGCCTACACCCTGATGCGCCGCCAGGCAATGAGCCGGCAACAGAAGCTGATCCAAGTGGCGGAGCAGATTATTGCCATGAGTGAGTTGCTCGGGTGAAACCCTGTGGTGAATGTTCTATCGCCTTCGCGAGCAAGCCCGCTCCCACATTCGACCGCAATCAAATGTGGGAGCGGCGATCCGACTTGCTCGCGAATGGCAGCGACTCGACTTCGAGTGTTGGCACAAATCTCGCTAAGTAATCGATACAGGTAACCAACGGCGGTTGCCCCACCTACGACAAAGACGTCGCTCACCTCATTTGCCCCTGGCGAATCGGGTAGCGGCGTTTTTTCGTTTTGGCCCCACAGCACGGGGCCGGTGGTGCGGCCGTAGCGGCGCCCCACCTGCAAGCTCATGACTCCTTCCGAGACTCTTCACAGCTGAGGTGCGCGATGAATTCAAGCTTCTGGAAATCCGGCCATACCCCCACTTTGTTCGCAGCCTTCCTCTATTTCGACCTGAGCTTCATGGTCTGGTATCTGCTCGGCCCCTTGGCGGTACAGATCGCCGCCGACCTGCACCTGACGACGCAGCAACGCGGGCTGGTGGTCGCCACGCCGATTCTCGCCGGGGCGGTGTTGCGCTTCGTGATGGGGATGCTGGCTGATCGGCTGTCGCCGAAAACCGCCGGCCTGATCGGTCAGGTCATCGTCATCTGCGCCTTGTTCGGCGCCTGGAAACTCGGGATCCACAGCTACGAGCAAGCATTGCTGTTGGGTCTGTTCCTCGGCATGGCCGGCGCTTCGTTCGCCGTCGCCCTACCCCTGGCCTCGCAGTGGTATCCACCGCAGCATCAAGGCAAGGCCATGGGCATCGCCGGCGCGGGGAACTCGGGCACGGTGCTCGCCGCCTTGATCGCCCCGGTGCTGGCGGCGGCGTTTGGCTGGAGCAACGTGTTCGGCTTCGCCCTGATTCCGCTGATCCTGACCCTGGTCGTCTTCGCCTGGCTGGCCCGTAATGCCCCCGAGCGGCCAAAAGCCAAATCCATGGCCGACTACTTCAAGGCCCTGGGCGATCGTGACAGCTGGTGGTTCATGTTTTTCTACAGCGTGACGTTCGGCGGTTTCATCGGCCTGGCCAGCGCCCTGCCCGGTTACTTCAACGATCAGTACGGCTTGAGCCCGGTGACTGCCGGCTACTACACCGCCGCCTGCGTGTTCGGCGGCAGCCTGATGCGTCCCCTGGGTGGCGCCCTGGCCGACCGGTTCGGCGGCATTCGGACCCTGCTGGCGATGTACACCGTCGCGGCGATCTGCATTACCGCGGTCGGTTTCAACCTGCCGAATTCCTACGCAGCCCTGGCACTTTTCGTCTGCACCATGCTCGGTCTGGGGGCAGGCAATGGCGCGGTATTCCAATTGGTGCCGCAGCGCTTTCGCCGGGAAATCGGCGTGATGACCGGCCTGATCGGCATGGCCGGCGGCATCGGCGGGTTTGCCCTCGCGGCCGGCATGGGCGCGATCAAGCAAAGCACCGGCAACTATCAACTGGCGCTGTGGTTGTTCGCCAGCCTCGGCGTACTGGCCTGGTTCGGTCTGCACGGTGTAAAACGTCGCTGGAGGACCACCTGGGGTTCGGCCGCCGTGACGGCTGCGCGGGTCTGACGCCTCGATGAGCCTGCAACTGAGTTTCGCCGAAGCCAGCGCCATCGGTCCGCGCGAGGAAAACCAGGATGCCCTGCGCCTGGTCACGCCGGCCCCGGCGCTGGCGGCGAGCAAAGGTTATCTGTTCGCCATCGCCGACGGTGTCAGCCAGTGCGCCGATGGCGGCCTGGCGGCCCGCTCGACGCTGCAGGCCCTGGCGCTGGATTACTACGCCACGCCGGAAACCTGGGGCGTCGCGCAGGCACTCGATCGCCTGTTGCTGGCGCAGAACCGCTGGTTGCAGGCCAATGGCGGCGGCCAACCACTGCTGACCACCCTCAGTGCGCTGGTCCTGCGCGGCCGGCGTTTTACCCTGGCGCATGTCGGCGATTGCCGGGTGTATCGCTGGCACGCCGATCGATTGCAGCGAATCAGCGAAGATCACGTCTGGGACCAGCCGGGCATGCAGCATGTGCTGAAACGGGCGCTGGGCCTCGATCAACATTTGGTGCTGGATTTTCTCGACGGCGAGTTGCGCCCCGATGAAAGCTTCGTCCTGCTCAGCGACGGCGTCTGGGCGGTCCTGGGCGATACCGCCATTGCCGCGATCCTGCGGGATCAACCGGACTTGCACAGCGCCGCGCAAACCCTGGTCAATGCCGCGCACCTGGCAGGCAGCCAGGACAACGCCAGTGCCTTGCTGGTGCGGGTTGATGCCCTGGGTGAAGCGAGCATTGGCGATGCGTTGATGCACTTGCAGCAATGGCCATTGCCGCCAGCCCTGAAGCCGGGTCAGGCGTTCGAAGGCTGGCAGGTCGAGGGGATCGTCACGCAGAGCCAGCAATCGCTGCTTTATCGCGTGCGCGACAGTCAGCAACAGCCCTGGCTGCTGAAAACCCTGCCGGGGCGCCTGCACGACGATCACCAGGCCGGGCAAGCGTTACTGTCGGAAGAGTGGTTTCTCAAACGCGTGGCCGGTCGACATTTTCCTGAAGTCCATGCCGCCAGTCAGCGTCAGCATTTGTACTACGTGATGCGTGAATATTCGGGCGCTACCCTGGCGCAACAGCATGAGCAAAGCGGACCGTTGCCGCTGCCCCATTGGCAAGACATCGCTGAACGCTTGCTGCGGGCGGTCGGTCTGTTGCACCGACGGCAGATCCTACATCGCGATATCAAACCGGAGAACCTGCTGCTGGGGGACGACGGTGAGTTGCGCCTGCTGGATTTCGGCCTCGCCTACTGCCCCGGTCTCTCGCAAGACCTGCCCTGGGCACTGCCGGGCACACCGAGCTACATCGCCCCCGAAGCCTTTCGCGGAGAAATGCCGACACCACGCCAGGACTTGTACGCCGTCGGTGTGACCCTGTATTTCCTCCTCACCGGGCACTATCCCTATGGCGAAATCGAAGCGTTCCAGCGCCCGAGGTTTGGTCTCCCGGTCAACGCCAGCCGCTACCGGCCCGACCTGCCGGACTGGATCGCCCATAGCCTGGAGCGCGCCGTGGCAGCAGCCCCCGACCAGCGTTTCGAAACGGCGGAAGAATGGTTGCTGCTGATCGAACAGGGCGAACGGCGCAGCTTGAGTGTGCGCCCCAAGCCGTTGCTGGAGCGCGAACCGCTGAAAGTCTGGCGGACCTTGGCGCTGGTTTCGTTGCTGCTCAACCTTGTGCTGCTGGTGGTTGCGCTCCATTAGCGGGCAACGCGCTTTGAATCGGTGCGTTCCCTCACGGTTCTGCCCTTGCGAACGGGATAAAAGCCAACAAACAAGGGACCTGAGCGACTTGGCACAACCGCTGCATTACCTCTTGCAACAGACATAAAGCGCGGGCTTCAACGACGAAGGCTGCACTTCCCGAGAGAACGGGACCAGGACAAAGGCGTCCTCGCTAGGCAACTAGCGGGACGCCTTTTTTTGTTTGCGCAAAATTTGTCGAGCATGGCCTGAACCCTGATGAGGCCAACCTGAGCTCCCCGGAGAACCTGATGAAAAAATTAAAACTGGTGATGATCGGCAACGGCATGGCCGGGGTCCGGACCCTGGAAGAGCTGCTCAAGCTGAGCACAGAGCTGTACGACATCACGGTCTTCGGTGCCGAACCCCACACCAACTACAACCGCATCCTGTTGTCGCCGGTGCTGGCGGGCGAACAAACCTTCGAAGAGATCGTGCTCAACGACCTGGACTGGTACCTGGAAAACAACATCAAGCTGCTGCTCAACCGCAAAGTGGTGGAGATCGACCGGGTCAAGCGCCGGGTCATTGCCGAAGACGGCAGCGCAGCCGAATACGATCGCCTGCTGATCGCCACCGGCTCGACGCCCTTCATCCTGCCCATTCCCGGCAACACCCTTGAGGGCGTGATCGGCTACCGCGACATCGCCGACACCCAGGCCATGATCGACACCGCGAAAACCCATCGGCACGCCGTGGTGATCGGGGGCGGCCTGCTCGGCCTGGAGGCCGCCAACGGCCTGATGCTGCGGGGCATGCACGTCACCGTGGTGCATATCGGCGAGTGGTTGCTGGAGCGGCAACTGGACAAGACCAGCGGCCAGCTACTGCAAACCGCCCTGGAGTCTCGCGGCCTGCACTTTCGCCTGAGCGAGCAGACCCAGGCCTTGCACGACGCGGGCAACGGCCGGGTCGGTTCGGTGCAATTCAAGAACGGCGACATCATCCCCGCCGACCTGGTAGTGATGGCCGCTGGCATTCGCCCCAATACCGCACTGGCGGAGAAATCCGGTCTTCCGTGCAGCCGCGGGATTCTGGTCAACGACACAATGCAGACCTACGACCCACGGATCTATGCCATCGGCGAGTGCGCCAGCCATCGCGGCATTGCCTATGGCTTGGTGGCGCCGTTGTTCGAACAGGCCAAGGTCTGCGCCAACCACCTCGCCCAACTGGGTTTTGCCACCTACAAGGGCTCGGTGACCTCGACCAAGCTGAAGGTCACCGGCATCGACCTGTTTTCCGCCGGCGACTTCATGGGCGGCGAAGGTACCGAGACCATCACCCTCTCGGACCCGATTGGCGGGGTCTACAAGAAACTGGTGATCAAGGATGACGTGCTGGTCGGCGCCTGCCTGTACGGCGATACGGCAGACGGCGGCTGGTATTTCCGGCAGATCCGTGAGAATCACGCCATCGGCGAGATCCGCGATCATCTGATGTTCGGCGAAGGCGCCCTCGGAGACGTAGGACACCAAGGCCAGGACAAAGCCATGAGCATGGCCGACACGGCCGAAGTCTGCGGCTGCAACGGCGTGTGCAAGGGCACCATCGTCAAGGCCATTCAGGAACACGGGCTGTTCAGTGTCGACGACGTCAAGAAACACACCAAGGCTGCCAGCTCCTGCGGCTCCTGCGCCGGCCTCGTCGAACAGATCCTGATCAACACCGTGGGCGGTGCGGCGGACGTCAAACCGAAAAGCGAAAAGGCCATCTGCGGCTGCAGCGACCTCAACCACGGGCAAATCCGCCAGGCCATCCGCGAGCAGCACCTGCTGACCATCGCCGGCACCATGAGCTACCTGAACTGGCGCACCCCCAACGGCTGCGCCACCTGCCGCCCGGCGCTCAACTACTACCTGATTTCCACCTGGCCCGGGGAAGCCAGGGACGATCCGCAATCGCGCCTGATCAACGAAAGGGCTCACGCCAACATTCAGAAAGACGGCACCTACTCTGTAGTCCCGCGGATGTGGGGCGGCGTGACCAATCCTTCGGAACTGCGGCGCATTGCCGACGTTGCCGACAAATACAACGTGCCGATGGTCAAGGTCACCGGTGGCCAGCGCATCGACTTGCTGGGCATCCGCAAGCAAGACCTGCCGGGGGTATGGAAAGACCTGGACATGCCGTCCGGCCACGCCTACGGCAAATCCATTCGCACCGTGAAAACCTGCGTCGGCAGCGAGTTCTGCCGCTTTGGCACGCAGAACTCCACACAACTGGGCATCGAACTGGAACATGACCTGTTCAACATGTGGTCACCGCACAAGGTGAAACTGGCTGTCTCCGGTTGCCCGCGCAATTGCTCGGAAGCCGGCATCAAGGATGTGGGAATTATCGGCGTGGACTCCGGCTGGGAGATGTACATCGGTGGCAACGGCGGGATCAAGACCGAAGTCGCGGAATTCTTCGTCAAACTGAAAACCGCCGAAGAAGTCCGCGAATACAACGGTGCATTCCTGCAGCTCTATCGCGAAGAAGCCTTCTACCTCGAACGCACCGTGCACTACCTGCAACGGGTCGGCATGGAACACATCAAGAAAGCCGTGCTTGAGGACCCGGAGCGTCGCAAGGCACTCAACGATCGCCTGCAATTCTCCCTGTCGTTCGAACAGGACCCGTGGAAAGAACGCCTGGAACAGCCCCAGCTGAAAAAAGAATTCGACGTCATCCCCGTGAAAAACCTGGAGGTGCTGGCATGAACTGGCTGGATATCTGCGCACTGGAAGAGATCAACGCCCTGGGCTCGCGGATCATCGCCGGGCCAAAGGGAGACATCGCGATTTTTCGTACCAGCGACGACGAAGTGTTCGCCCTTGACGACCGCTGCCCGCACAAGGGTGGCCCGTTGTCCCAAGGTCTGGTCTACGGCAAGCGGGTGGCCTGCCCGTTGCACAACTGGCAAATCGACCTGCAAAACGGCGAAGCCCTGGCCCCGGACATCGGCTGCGCCCACCACCATCCGGCCCGGGTGGAAAATGGCCGGGTGATGCTGGCCCTGCGGGATGCAGGATGATGGACCGCCAGATCACTGCGTCCACCTGCTGTTACTGCGGGGTCGGCTGCGGCGTGCTGATCGAGCACGACGGTTCACGCATCCTCGGCGTCAGCGGCGACCCGACGCACCCGGCCAATTTCGGCAAACTGTGCAGCAAGGGTTCGACCCTGCACCTGACCGGCGACTTGACGGCGCGGGCGCTGTACCCCGAACTGCGCCTCGGCAAAGGCCTGGCCCGCCACCGCACCGACTGGGATTCCGCCCTCGATCACGCCACCAGCGTGTTTGCCGCGACCATCGCCGAACATGGGCCGGACAGCGTAGCGTTCTACATTTCCGGGCAACTGTTGACCGAGGACTACTACGCCTTCAACAAGCTGGCACGTGCCTTGGTAGGCACCAACAACATCGACAGCAATTCGCGCCTGTGCATGTCCTCGGCGGTGGTCGGCTACAAGCGCAGCCTGGGTGCCGACGCGCCGCCCTGCAGCTACGAAGACCTGGAATTGAGCGATTGCGTGATGATCGTCGGCAGCAACATGGCCTACGCCCATCCGGTGCTGTTCCGGCGGCTGGAAGAAGCCAAGTCCCGTCGGCCGCAGATGAAGGTCATCGTCATTGACCCGCGTCGTACAGACACTTGCGATCTGGCTGACCTGCACCTGGCGATTTTGCCGGGCACCGATGTCGCCTTGTTCCATGGGATTTTGCATCTGCTGCTGTGGGAAGACTGGATCGATCGTGACTTCATCCGGGACCACACTCAAGGCCTGGCCGAGCTGAAAAGCCTGGTGCGTGACTACACGCCGCAAATGGTTTCGCAGCTCTGCGGCATCAGCGTCGGGCAATTGCAGCAGTGCGCCGAGTGGATCGGCACTTCACCCAGCTTTCTGTCGCTGTGGTGCATGGGCTTGAACCAGTCCACCGCCGGCAGCGCGAAAAACAGTGCCTTGATCAATCTGCACCTGGCCACCGGGCAGATCGGTCGTCCCGGTGCCGGACCTTTCTCCCTCACCGGTCAGCCAAATGCCATGGGTGGGCGGGAAACCGGCAGTTTGTCCAACCTGCTGCCCGGCCATCGCGATGCGACCAATGCGCAGCACCGTGCACAAGTGGCGTCCTACTGGGGCGTCGAACAACTGCCGGAAAATCCCGGGCTCACCGCGATCGAGCTGTTCGAGCAAGTGCGCAGCGGCAAGATCAAGGCATTGTGGATTGCCTGCACCAACCCCGCGCAATCCATGCCGGACCAGACGACAGTGCGCGAAGCGCTGCAGGCCTGCCCCTTCGTGGTGTTGCAGGAAGCCTTTCGCACCACTGAAACCGCGAAGTTCGCCGACCTACTGCTGCCCGCCGCCAGCTGGGGGGAAAAGGAAGGTTGCGTCACCAACTCCGAACGGCGCATTTCCCACGTACGCCAGGCAATCGTCGCACCGGGTGAGGCGCGGCCGGACTGGACAATTACGGTAGATTTCGCACAACGCCTGGAAAAATATCTGCGCCCCGGCCAAACCAGCCTGTTTGATTTTGATAATCCCGCCCAGGTCTTTGACGAATACAAACTGCTGACTCGCGGACGTGATCTGGACCTGTCCGGTATCAGCCATGCGTTGATCGATCGTCTCGGTCCGCAGCAGTGGCCCTTCCCTGCCGGAGCCGTAGAGGGCATGGCACGCCTTTACGTCGACGGGGTATTTGCCACTGCCAATGGTCGCGCGCAGTTCGTGGCCGACCCATACCACGCCGCCAAAGAGCAACGCGATGCACGCTTCCCGCTGACCCTGATCACCGGCCGCCTGCGCGATCAATGGCACGGCATGAGCCGCACCGGCACCGCCGCGCAGCTGTTCGGTCATGTCGGTGAAGCGCAGGTGAGCCTGCACCCGGACGAACTGCGCCGCCATCGCTTGCAGCCTGGGGATCTGGTCAGCCTGAAAAGCCGGCGCGGTGCGGTCATCGTTGCGGTCGCCAGCGATGACAGCGTGCGTCCTGGCCAGGCCTTTTTGCCGATGCATTGGGGCGATCGCTTTCTCAAGGGCGGAGTGAACAGCCTCACCTTGTCCGCATTCGATCCTTTGTCGAAACAGCCCGAACTCAAACACAGCGGCGTTCGCCTGGATCCGGTCGATTTGCCCTGGAAACTGTTCGCACTGATCGAGGGCGATGTTCAACGGCATTTCGAGACGCTACGACCGCTCTGCGAGGCGTTTTCCTACGTCAGCCTTAGCCTGGTTGGCCGTGAGCGCCCTGCTCTGCTGGTACGGGCGGCCAATGCTTCAGCACCGTCGGCAGAGCTGCTAAGCGAAATCGATAAAAGCCTGGCGCTCGATGACGGCCCGGTGCTGGTTTACGACGACCCTCGCCGAGCCATTGGCAAGCGCGTGCGGATCGAAAATGGCCGGATCACTGCCATTCGACTGGCCGGTGAAACCCTGGCCCAACACTGGTTGCAGGGGCTGTGGCTCGAAGGTCGCGCGGACCAGCAACTGCGGCGCTGGCTGCTTGCGCCGCTGAGCGCACCACCGGGCAATCTCGACGCGCCCGTCAACGCGAACAAGATCCTGTGCAATTGCAAGAACGTCGGCCAAAACGCGATCTGCGCCGGCATCAGTCGTGGCCTGGACTTGCAGGGACTCAAGCAAGAACTGGGTTGCGGCACGCAATGCGGGTCCTGCGTTCCGGAAATCAAACGCTTGCTGGCTGCCACGGCGCGGCCAATCACCGTCTTCTCGTGAGGAAAACACTATGAGTGCAAAAGTCTGGCTGGTAGGTGCGGGCCCGGGTGATCCGGAGTTGCTCACGTTGAAAGCGGTACGCGCCTTGCGCGAAGCCGATGTGGTGTTGATCGATGACCTGGTCAATGTCGCGGTACTCGAGCATTGCCCTCGGGCGCGGATCATCCCGGTGGGCAAGCGTGGTGGCTGCCGCTCCACCCCGCAAGCGTTCATCCATCGCCTGATGCTTCGTTATGCCCGCCAGGGTAAATGCGTGGCGCGGCTCAAGGGTGGCGATCCGTGCATTTTCGGCCGTGGAGGTGAAGAGGCGCAGTGGTTGCGTGAGCGTGGAGTCGAAGCCGAGTTGGTCAATGGCATCACTGCCGGACTGGCGGGGGCAACGCAATGTGATATCCCGCTGACCTTGCGCGGTGTGGCCCGCGGCGTGACCCTGGTCACCGCACACACCCAGGACGACAGCCAGTTGAACTGGCAGGCGCTGGCCCAAGGCGGAACGACGCTGGTGATTTACATGGGAGTGGCCAAGCTCGGTGAAATCCGCGAACAGCTATTGGCTGGCGGCATGGCAACGGGCACACCCGTGGCCATGATTGAAAACGCGTCCTTGCCTCATCAGCGGGAATGTCGGAGTACTCTCACAGCGATGGACGAAGCTGCCTGCAGATTTCAGCTGAAAAGCCCTGCCATCCTGGTGATCGGCGCGGTAGCGGCCTGCGCAACTCAATCCCTGTGGGAGTGTGATTTGCCTGTGATGGCGGCAGATCAGTCAGCGTAGCTTCACCTGTTTCACCAAATCGCAGACAAAGAAAAGCCCGGCCTAAGCCGGGCTTTTCTCAGAGCGGCGAGCTAATTACTTAGCTTGAGCTTCAACCTGCGCTTCTACGCGACGGTTAACAGCGCGGCCAGCGTCAGTTTTGTTGTCGGCAACTGGGCGGGATTCGCCGTAGCCAACAGACTGAACGCGGGACGATTCAACACCGTACTGGTTGGTCAGAACTTGTTTAACGGCGTTTGCACGACGCTCGGACAGTTTCTGGTTGTAAGCGTCAGGACCGACGGAGTCAGTGTGACCTTCAACAGTAGTGGTGGTGGATGGGTACTGCTTCATGAAGTCAGCCAGGTTCTTGATGTCGCCGTAGCTGTTTGGCTTGACTACCGACTTGTCGAAGTCGAACTTCACGTCCAGCTCTACACGTACGACTTCAGCAACAGCTGGGCAGCCATCAGCGTCAACAGTTACGTTGGCTGGGGTGTCCGGGCACTTGTCAACGTTGTCGCAAACGCCATCGTTGTCGCTGTCGGAGCAAACTTCTGGAGCTGGAGCTGCAGCAACAGGCTTGTTGCCGCCACCGAAGTTAACACCCAGGCCTACGGACGGGATGTAGTCCCACTTGCCGTTGTCCAGCTTGTAGTCAGCTTCAACGCCAGCACGAGCGTAGACGTTTTCCAGGAAGTAGTACTTCAGGCCAGCGCCTGCAGTCAGGAAAGTCGACTGGTCACGACCGGTGTGGCCGTCAGCGGCTACGTTGGTCATGCTGCCGTGCTTAACACCACCTTGAACGTAAGGACGCAGAGCGTCGCCAGCGTTGTTGAAGTGGTACTGAGCGTTCAGACCGAACTGGTCGCCCTCGATTTTCTGATGGCCAGTACCGTTGTTCGAACGGGTGTGGTCGTCATTGTTGTAGGTCAAGTTCAACGATACGTCGTCGGTCAAGAAGTAACCGATGGAGGCGCCAGGAGTGTAGCCGTCTTCAACGTTCTTAACGCTGTCGTTGTACTTCTTCCCGTAGTTGAGCTCGCCTTCAACTGCGCCTTGGCCTTGTGCCAATGCGCCGAACGAAGTAGCGGCAATAAGAGTACCAATGGCCAAGCCCAAGGTGTTTTTCAGTTTCATCCGTTAAATCCCCATCTGGTGATTGTGAAGCAGTCCCGCAAACCGGGGGACAACTCGGCGGCAAGTCTAACAGAACTTGCCTACACGTAAGAGATATTTGCGCTGAACTAAGTTTCAGCAATGCCTGCAAATTTCTCACGCAATTTATCTAGAGCGCGTTTGTACCGCATTTTTGTTGCACTCAAACCCATATGCATGATGTCTGCGATCTCCTGAAACTCCAGCTCTGCGACAAATCGTAGCACCAGAATCTCCCGGTCGATCGGATTCACATACACCAGCCAGCGATCAAGTCCACCTTTTTCCTCAGGTTTCGGCGTCTTTTCTTCGGACGCTTCCTCGAGGGGGTCAAGACTCAATGCGTCCATCAAGCGACGCTTTCGCCGTTCCTTCCGATACTGCGTGATGCACTCGTTGTACGTGATGCTATATAGCCATGTCTTGAACTTCGATTTCCCCTCGAAGTTCTTCAGGCCATACAGCACCTTCAACATGACCTCCTGACAGACATCGTCTGCATCACGATCGTTCCCGAGATATCTTGCACACACATTAAATAATGTCCGCTGGTAACGCCGCATCAGTTCTTCATAGGCGCGTGTTACGTGAAACAGCTCGGAATGCGAGCGCGCGACCAACTCCTCATCAGAGAGCTCGCGGGGGTCGTAGCGCATGGATAGCGATTGGGCTTTATTCAAAACAAGTCGGGCCGACAGTCAGGTCAATGTCCGCCGCAGCCAGCGTCAGCAGGCATTTTGCGGCGGCATACATTAGCAGGGTTTGCCGGGTTAGCGGCTACTCACATGCTGCTCAAGGAGGATCCGATTGGAAAGAGAGACTAGCTCACCCTCATCGGTCAGCAATGTGGTTTTAACCGTGCCGATCTCTTCGATCTGGCCTTCGACCTCGCCAACACGCACTTGTTGCCCAACCTGGTACAGCTCACGCACGTAGATTCCCGCAAGAATCTGGCCGGCAATTTCCCGGCTTCCCAAACCCATCGCCAGCGCTACCGCCAGACCAACGGTTATCAACACGATCACGATCACATGGTTCAGCAGGTCAGTCTTGACCTCCAACTGGCTGATCGCCACCGAAATACTGATGATGATCACCAGGCCCTGGGCAATTCGTCCAAGTCCCGAAGCATAGTCCAGACCTACGCCTTCTGCCGCCCCGCGCACCAGCCCATTGGCCAGTTGCGCCAGCAAAACACCCACCAGCAACACCAGCGCGGCGCCAAATACCTTCGGCAAATACAACGCAAGCATATCCAGCGTAGCTGATACTCGCTCAAGTCCAAGGGATTCTGCGGCAGAAACCAGAAAAATAAGCAGAACGAACCAATAGACGATCTTGCCGATCAGGGTCGAGATAGGAACTTGCAATCCAGCGCGGGACATCAGCTTGGTCAGGCCAGTGCCGCCCATCAAGCGGTCGAGGCCCAATTTGGCGAGCAGTTTGGAGAGCAAGGTGTCCAGCAGTTTGGCCACGACAAAACCCAACAGCAGCACAACCAGTGCGCCGAACAGGTTCGGAATGAAGTTCGCAACCTTGGTCCACAACGCAGTCATTGCAGTGACGAGGCTCTGAGTCCAGAGATCAAGTTCCATATTCAATCAGCCTTATCAGCAGTGCGGGCAGCGGATTTACGAAGACGGGATACCGGCGCGACATGGGCCGATCCGTTATTAAGGGCAATCATCAGTGCGGGCAACCAACGCCCCAGCAGGCTGAACAAATCACCTGCGCCGACCTGGCGGTTGGCGGTTTTCAGTACACGCCCCAGGCACGCATCGTCGTCCCGGGTGGACGGCGAGGCATTGAGCATATCGCGTAAAGACTGTTCAAACGGATCGTGCATACGCACCTCTCGTGATGTCTGTGGGAGACGCGGTCAGTTTTGGTCGGGTCACATGGTTGCCCTCAGACCCAGCGCAAACGTCGGAACAACCACCACTGCCCCAGCGCCACCGAGACCATCATCAGGCAGGCGATCAGAAAGCCATAAGGGCTGGCAGAGAACGGAATTCCACCGACGTTGATCCCCAAAAGCCCGGTCAGAAAACTCATCGGCAAAAATATCCCGGTGATGATCCCGAAGCGATACATCGTGCGATTCATGCGCACGCTCAAGCGACGGTCTTCAGCTTCCAGGACCAGCCCCACCCGCTCCCGGGTCAATTCCAGCTCTTCGAGATAACGGGTCAGGCTGTTGTTCAATTCGTTCCAGTAATCCCCATCGTCCTCGACGAACCACGGCAACTTGATCCGCGTCAGCTGCCCGAAAATGTCCCGCTGCGGAGCAAGAAAGCGCTTCAACGCAGCCGCCCGGCGACGAATCTGCAAAACCGATCCGTGCTCAGGAGTATACCGTTCGTCGGCATCCAGCTTTTCTTCTTCCTCATCGACCACTTCCGAGAGACAGCTGACCAGATCCTGCACCTTGTTGGTGAGGTACTGCGCCATGCAAAGAATGAGTTCGGAGGCGGTTTTCGGCCCTTTGCCATCGGCCAGTTGCACCAGCAGTTCTTCAGTGGCGCGCAACGGACGCAAACGCAGGGAAATGACACGCTGTGCGGAACCGAAGATCCGTACCGACACCATGTCCTCAGGCTCGGCACCCGGATTAAGGTTTACCCCACGCAAAAATAGCAGCAGTTCGCTGTCCGAAAGCTGTAAAAGCCGCGGACGGGTGTTTTCTTCGAGCAGGAGGTCACAGCTGAATTCGCTCAGACCGCTGGATTTGCGTAACCAGGTGTGGGTTTGCGGATGACTGCGATCCCAGTGCAACCACAGGCTTTCATGGGCCTGCAGTTGCAAGTCGTCAAGTTCAGTCCGGGCAATCGAACGCGCGCCGCCTCTACCGTCAAGCACCAGGGCATGCACCAGCCCCCATTGCGCGTTTTCTTCCTCGAACATCCGCACTCCTTTAGTCGGCCAGCGCTTTATTCAGGCATTTTCAGCGGGCTTGGCGAGATGATCACGCCGTTGTTGTCCGCATAGATGTAATGACCCGGATGGAAGGTCACGCCAGCGAAGGTCACGGCAACGTTGAGATCGCCGATACCGCGCTTGTCGGTTTTCATCGGGTGGCTGGCCAGCGCCTGAACCCCCAGGTCGGTTTGCGCAATGACGTCGACGTCACGGATGCAACCGTAGATCACCAAGCCTTCCCAGCCATTTTTGGCCGCTTTCTCGGCGAGCATGTCACCCAGCAGCGCGCGGCGCAGGGAACCACCGCCATCGACCACCAGAACCTTGCCATCGCCCTTGAGCTCGACTTGCTCCTTGACCAGCGAGTTGTCTTCGAAGCACTTGATGGTCACGATTTCGCCACCGAAGGAATCACGGCCGCCGAAATTGCTGAACATCGGTTCCAGCACCTGCACCAGTTCCGGATAGGCATCGCACAGGTCAGGCGTGAGGTAATGGATCATCGAGAAACTCCTGTAAAGAGGAAGACAGCACGAACATCAGTGATGACTCGGTCACGCAAAATGACCGGAACAGCTCAATGCGTCATATCTTAGCCGCAAGCTGATCAGAGCGAAATGCCCTTGTTAGAGCATCAGGCTCAAACCGCCGCGGCCAAATCCCGTTGATCGCCCAACAGTGATGCCTGTTGATCCGCCAGCCAGCGGGTCACCAGCGGCCAGACTTCGGCCTGGGCAGGCTTGCTGACGAGCATTTCAACGTGACCGAAATTGTCGCCGAAGCCCTGCTCGCGCCCCAGATTGATGAATTGCTTGTGCTCGGAACCGAACTGCTCGAACAGTTTGCGGCACGCCCACGCAGGATCCTGATGATCACCCGCCGCGCTCACGGCAAGCACCGGCAACTTGACCTCGGCCAAACCGGCCCACCAGTTTTTATCGGCATCGCCAAATCGCCCGAACAGACCGAACCAGCGCATGCTTTCCAGGGCCAGGCCGATAGGCTCGTCCTCCGGGCCGCGCTTGAGCCTTGAGCCGGACAACTGGGCAAACCGCTTGAGAATGAAGCGACCGCCCCACTCCACCGGCGGAATCTTCAAAGGCCAGTAGGTACGACTGACCTGGGTACCGAAAAACGCCGCCGAGGCCACCACCGGCTCACCGATGTACTCGCCGCCCAGCGCCGCCGCCAATGTAATACCGCCCAGCGAGTGACCGATCCAGTGCGGAACCTGCCCGCTCTGCTCACGCACGAACGCGCCAATGGCCGGCAGGTCATAGCGAGCGTAGTCGGCCACGCGGTTCTTGCGGTAGTCGTGGTTACGCTGGGACAAGCCGTGACCGCGCATTTCCGGAATCCAGACATCGAACCCCAGGCGGGCCAGATAAGCGCCCAATCCCAAGCCCTTGGGAGAAAACCAGAACCGGCGATTGGAGAAGCTGCCGTGCAGCAGGATCACCGGCACGCCACGGGAAGACGACTCATCGGCCATGCCGAGACGCGTCACTGCCAACTCGACGGTGAAGTCGGGGCTGTTGCCGGGTTTCAAACGATACACATCTTCGCTCAGATCGCCGCGCCGTTCGGCGCTGATCAGGGCGACAGGAAATAGGTTGCTGCTGCTTTGCATAATCTCTTGCACAAAAAAGGGCGGCATCCAGATGGAGCCCGCCCTGCTTGAATCTCAAAAAGACCACTCCCCTGTAGGAGCGAGCTTGCTCGCGAAGCACTTCAGGACACCGCGTTTATCCAGAATAAACGCGTTATCGTTGACGTCCATCGCGAGCGGGCTCGCTCCTACAGGGGGAGCGGTCCGTTTTTACAGGATCAGGCCGAAGCTTGACCTTCTGCCAGGAAGAACCAGGTTTCCAGTACGGAGTCCGGGTTCAACGAAACACTTTCGATACCCTGTTCCATCAGCCATTTGGCCAGGTCCGGGTGGTCCGAAGGACCCTGGCCGCAGATGCCGATGTATTTGCCGGCCTTGTTGCAGGCGGCAATGGCGTTGGCCAGCAGCTTCTTGACCGCCGGATTACGCTCATCGAACAGGTGCGCGATGATCCCGGAGTCACGGTCCAGGCCCAGGGTCAGCTGAGTCAGGTCGTTGGAGCCGATGGAGAAACCGTCGAAGAATTCCAGGAATTCTTCCGCCAGGATGGCGTTGGACGGCAGTTCGCACATCATGATCACGCGCAGGCCGTTCTGGCCACGGGCCAGGCCGTTTTCTGCCAGCAGGTCGACCACCTGGCTCGCTTCGCCCAGGGTACGGACGAACGGCACCATGATTTCAACGTTGGTCAGGCCCATCTCGTTGCGCACACGCTTGAGGGCGCGGCATTCGAGTTCGAAGCAATCACGGAACGATTCGCTGATGTAGCGCGACGCACCGCGGAAGCCCAGCATCGGGTTTTCTTCTTCCGGCTCGTAGAGCTTGCCGCCGATCAGGTTGGCGTATTCGTTGGACTTGAAGTCCGACAGACGCACGATGACCTTTTTCGGCCAGAACGCTGCAGCCAGGGTGCTGATGCCTTCGACGAGTTTCTCGACGTAGAAACCGACAGGATCGTCGTAACCGGCAATGCGCTTGTCGACGCTTTCCTTGATTTCCAGCGGCAAGCCGTCGTAGTTCAGCAGTGCCTTAGGGTGCACGCCGATCATGCGGTTGATGATGAACTCCAGGCGGGCCAAGCCCACACCGGCGTTCGGCAGTTGCGCGAAGTCAAAGGCGCGGTCCGGGTTGCCGACGTTCATCATGATCTTGAACGGCAGGTCCGGCATGGCGTCGACGGAGTTTTTCTTGATATCGAAGCCCAGTTCGCCTTCGAAGATGAAACCGGTGTCGCCTTCAGCGCAGGAAACGGTCACGCCCTGGCCGTCTTTCAACAGCTGGGTGGCGTTGCCGCAACCTACTACCGCTGGAATACCCAGTTCACGGGCGATGATCGCCGCGTGGCAGGTACGGCCGCCACGGTTGGTGACGATGGCGCTGGCGCGCTTCATGACCGGTTCCCAGTCCGGGTCGGTCATGTCGGAAACCAGTACGTCACCTGGCTGGACCTTGTCCATCTCGGACACGTCCTTGATGATGCGCACCTTGCCGGCGCCGATGCGCTGGCCGATAGCGCGACCTTCCACCAGCACGGTGCCGGTCTCTTTCAACAGGTAACGTTCCATGACGTTGGCCTGGGTGCGGCTCTTCACGGTTTCCGGACGGGCCTGCACGATGTACAGCTTGCCGTCGTCACCGTCCTTGGCCCACTCGATGTCCATCGGGCACTTGTAGTGCTTCTCGATGATCATCGCCTGCTTGGCCAGCTCGCTGACTTCAGCGTCGGTCAGGCAGAAACGTGCGCGCTCAGCCTTGTCCACATCGACGGTCTTGACCGAACGACCGGCCTTGGCCTCGTCGCCGTAGATCATCTTGATGGCCTTGCTGCCCAGGTTGCGGCGCAGGATCGCAGGCCGACCGGCGGCCAGCGTGCCTTTGTGGACGTAGAACTCATCCGGGTTCACCGCGCCTTGTACGACGGTTTCACCCAGGCCGTAGGCGCCGGTGATGAACACCACGTCACGGAAACCCGATTCGGTATCGAGGGTGAACATCACGCCGGCAGTGCCGGTTTCCGAACGGACCATGCGCTGCACGCCAGCGGACAGGGCAACCAACTTGTGGTCGAAGCCCTGGTGCACGCGATAGGAAATGGCGCGGTCGTTGAACAGAGAGGCGAACACCTCTTTGGCCGCGCGAATGACGTTTTCGACACCACGGATGTTCAGGAAGGTTTCCTGCTGGCCGGCGAAGGAAGCGTCCGGCAAGTCTTCGGCGGTGGCGGAAGAACGCACGGCCACGGCCACGTCAGGGTTGCCGGCGGACAGCGCGGCGAACGCGGTACGGATTTCGGCATTCAATTTTTCAGGGAACTCGGCTTCCATGATCCACTGACGGATCTGGGCACCGGTCTTGGCCAGGGCATTCACGTCATCGACGTCGAGAGCATCGAGCGCGTCGTGAATCTGCTGATTCAGGCCGCTCAGTTCCAGGAAATCACGATACGCCTGAGCGGTCGTGGCGAAGCCACCGGGCACCGATACACCGGCACCTGCAAGGTTGCTGATCATCTCGCCCAGGGATGCGTTCTTGCCCCCCACGTGCTCAACGTCGTCTTTGCCGAGCTTGTCGAGGGAAACTACGTACTCTACCAAGGTGATCTCTCCACTAACTGTGTTGGATAAGCTCAGAAACCGGCTGCTTAAGTGAGCATTTGCCGGCTATATGGCCTGGACCTGGAAAATAAGTGAGAATGCGGGCCATTGGCGGCCGGCAAATCGCGCCTATCATATCCAAGATTCGTCACTAGCTTAAGGCCCAAGGTGCAAATGAAACGATCTGCTTTCTTTATCTCCGATGGTACCGGCATTACCGCCGAAACCCTGGGTCAAAGCCTTCTGGCGCAGTTCGAAAACATTACCTTCAGCAAAGTCACGCGGCCGTACATCGACAACGTGGACAAAGCGCGGGCCATGGTACAACAAATCAACAAAGCCGCCGAAACCGACGGCTTCCGTCCGATTATCTTCGACACCATCGTCAATCAGGACATTCGTGAGATTCTCGCTACCTCGAATGGTTTCATGATCGACATTTTCTCGACGTTCCTGGCACCGCTTGAACAGGAACTGACCGAGCATTCTTCCTACACCGTGGGCAAATCCCATTCCATCGGTGCCAATACCAATTACATGGAGCGTATCGAGGCCGTTAACTTCGCCCTCGACAACGACGACGGTGCCCGCACGCACTATTACGACAAGGCCGACCTGATACTAGTGGGCGTGTCGCGATGTGGTAAGACGCCGACGTGCCTGTACATGGCGATGCAATTCGGTATCCGCGCAGCCAACTACCCGCTGACCGAAGACGACATGGAGCGTCTGCAACTGCCGCCCGCCCTGCGCGCCCACCAGCACAAACTGTTCGGCCTGACCATCGACCCGGACCGCCTCACCGCGATCCGCAACGAGCGCAAGCCCAACAGCCGCTATTCGAGCTACGCCCAGTGCGAGTTCGAAGTGCGCGAGGTGGAGAACCTGTTCCGCCGCGAAAACATTCCGAACATCAACTCCACGCATTTCTCCGTGGAAGAGATCTCCGCGAAGATACTCGTGGAGAAAGGTGTGGAGCGGCGTTTCAAGTAAATCTCCAGCGAAGATCAACTGTAGGAGCGAGCCTGCTCGCGATGGTGTGTCAGTCGACACCAATGTGAATGACACTCCATCGCGAGCAAGCTCGCTCCTACAATGTTATGTGCCGATCAGAACGAATCCCCCGGCACCCGCACAAACCCTTCCATCAACACCCGCGCACTGCGACTCATGATCGCCTTGTTCACGGTCCATTCGCCGTTGACCTGGCTGGCCTCGGCGCCGACGCGCAAGGTGCCGGACGGGTGGCCGAAGCGCACTGCGTTGCGTTCGGTGCCACCCGCTGCGAGGTTAACCAGAGTGCCGGTGATCGCTGCCGCCGTGCCGATTGCGACTGCCGCCGTGCCCATCATCGCGTGGTGCAGCTTGCCCATGGACAGCGCACGCACCAGCAGGTCGACATCGCCTGCCGCAACGGCTTTGCCGCTGGACGAAACGTAGTCCGCCGGCTTGGCCACGAAGGCGACTTTCGGCGTGTGTTGGCGCTTGGCCGCTTCGTCGACCTTGGCAATCAGGCCCATGCGCAGTGCGCCATAAGCACGAATGGTTTCGAACATCTGCAAGGCTTTCGGGTCGCCATTGATCGCGCCCTGCAACTCGGTGCCCTTGTAGCCGATGTCTTCGGCATTGATAAAAATTGTCGGGATGCCAGCGTTGATCATGGTCGCCTTGAAGGTCCCGACGCCGGGTACTTCCAGGTCATCCACCAGGTTGCCGGTAGGGAACATCGAACCGCCGCCACCCTCTTCTTCCGCCGCCGGATCGAGAAACTCGATCTGCACCTCTGCGGCCGGGAAGGTCACGCCGTCGAGTTCGAAATCACCGGTCTCCTGCACTTCACCATTGGTGATCGGCACGTGGGCGATGATGGTCTTGCCGATATTGGCCTGCCACACGCGAACCACGGCCACGCCGTTGTGCGGGATGCGGCTGGCGTCGACCAGACCGTTGCTGACCGCGAACGAACCGACGGCCGCCGACAGGTTGCCGCAGTTGCCGCTCCAGTCCACGAATGGCTTGTCGATGGAGACTTGACCGAACAGGTAATCAACGTCGTGATCGGCCTTGATGCTTTTCGACAGGATCACGGTTTTGCTGGTGCTGGAGGTCGCGCCGCCCATGCCGTCGATTTGCTTGTCATACGGATCGGGGCTGCCGATCACGCGCAGCAGCAACGCGTCGCGGGCCGGGCCTGGGACCTGTGCGGCTTCAGGCAAATCCTTCAGGCTGAAAAACACACCTTTACTGGTGCCGCCGCGCATGTAGGTCGCGGGAATCTTGATCTGAGCTGCGTGAGCCATGGTGCTGCTTACTCCTGATCTGAAAACAGACACGGGACTCAAGGTCCCGTGTCTGCAAAGCGTGTGTTAGACGGCGACCGCCGATTCTTCGAGGAAGTCCTGGGCGAAGCGTTGCAACACGCCGCCGGCCTCGTAGATCGACACTTCTTCGGCGGTGTCGAGGCGGCAGGTCACCGGCACATCGACGCGTTCGCCGTTCTTGCGATGGATCACCAGTGTCAGCTCGGCACGCGGGGTGCGCTCGCCAATCACGTCGTAGGTTTCGCTGCCGTCGATGGCCAGGGTGTGGCGGTTGGTGCCCGCTTTGAATTCCAGCGGCAACACGCCCATGCCCACCAGGTTGGTGCGGTGAATGCGCTCGAAACCTTCGGCGGCAATCGCTTCCACACCCGCCAGGCGCACGCCCTTGGCCGCCCAGTCGCGGGACGAACCCTGACCGTAATCGGCACCTGCGATGATGATCAGCGGCTGCTTGCGATCCATGTAGGTCTCGATCGCTTCCCACATGCGCATCACTTTGCCTTCCGGCTCGACACGGGCCAGCGAACCCTGCTTGACCTTGCCGTTTTCCTGAACCATTTCGTTGAACAGTTTCGGGTTGGCGAAGGTCGCGCGCTGCGCGGTCAGGTGGTCACCACGGTGCGTCGCGTAAGAGTTGAAGTCCTCTTCCGGCAGGCCCATTTTCGCCAGGTATTCGCCAGCGGCGCTGTCCATCATGATCGCGTTGGACGGCGACAGGTGATCGGTGGTGATGTTGTCCGGCAGCACGGCCAGCGGACGCATACCCTTGAGCGGACGTGCTCCGGCCAACGCACCTTCCCAGTACGGCGGACGGCGGATGTAGGTGCTCATTTCGCGCCACTCGTACAGCGGCGCGACTTTCGGACCGGTGTCTTCGTGGATGGCGAACATCGGGATGTAGACCTGACGGAATTGCTCAGGCTTCACCGAAGCTTTCACCACGGCGTCGATTTCTTCGTCGCTCGGCCAGATGTCCTTCAGGCGGATTTCCTTGCCATCGACCACGCCCAGCACGTCTTTTTCGATGTCGAAACGGATGGTGCCGGCGATGGCGTAAGCGACCACCAGTGGCGGCGATGCGAGGAAGGCCTGCTTGGCGTACGGGTGAATCCGGCCGTCGAAGTTACGGTTGCCGGACAACACCGCAGTGGCGTACAGGTCGCGGTCGATGATCTCTTGCTGGATCACCGGGTCCAGTGCGCCGGACATGCCGTTGCAGGTGGTGCAGGCGAAGGCGACGACGCCGAAACCGAGCTTGTCCAGCTCATCGGTCAAGCCGGCTTCATCGAGGTACAGCGCCACGGTTTTCGAACCTGGTGCCAGGGACGACTTGACCCATGGCTTGCGGGTCAGGCCGAGCTTGTTGGCGTTGCGCGCCAGCAGGCCGGCGGCGATCACGTTGCGCGGGTTGCTGGTGTTGGTGCAGCTGGTGATGGCGGCAATGATCACCGCGCCATCCGGCATTTGGCCCGGCACATCGTCCCATTGGCCGGAAATGCCTTTGGCTGCCAGATCGGAAACCGCTACACGGGCGTGCGGGTTGCTCGGGCCGGCCATGTTGCGCACGACCGAGGACAGGTCGAAGGTCAGGCCGCGCTCGTATTGCGCGCCTTTAAGGCTGTCAGCCCACAGGCCGACCTGCTTGGCGTAGTTCTCGACCAACTGCACCTGCTCGTCTTCACGGCCGGTGAGCTTGAGGTAGTCGATGGTCTGCTGGTCGATGTAGAACATTGCCGCGGTGGCGCCGTATTCCGGAGCCATGTTGGAAATGGTCGCGCGGTCGCCGAGGGTCAGCCTTGATGCGCCTTCGCCGAAGAACTCCAGCCATGCGCCAACCACTTTTTGCTTGCGCAGGAACTCGGTCAGCGCCAGCACCATGTCGGTGGCGGTGATGCCCGGTTGCAACTTGCCAGTCAGTTCGACGCCAACGCTTTCCGGCAGACGCATCCACGATGCGCGGCCGAGCATCACGCTTTCGGCTTCAAGGCCACCGACACCGATGGCGATCACGCCCAGTGCATCGACGTGCGGAGTGTGGCTGTCGGTGCCGACGCAAGTGTCGGGGAACGCCACGCCGTCACGCACCTGGATCACCGGAGACATTTTCTCCAGGTTGATCTGGTGCATGATGCCGTTGCCCGGCGGGATCACGTCAACGTTCTTGAACGCCTTCTTGGTCCAGTTGATGAAGTGGAAGCGATCTTCGTTGCGACGGTCTTCGATGGCGCGGTTCTTTTCGAACGCCTGCGGATCGAAGCCACCACGCTCGACAGCCAGGGAGTGGTCGACGATCAACTGCGTCGGCACCACCGGGTTGACTTGCGCAGGGTCACCGCCTTGCAGGGCGATGGCGTCACGCAGGCCGGCGAGGTCGACCAGCGCGGTCTGGCCAAGAATGTCGTGGCACACCACGCGGGCCGGGAACCACGGGAAATCGAGGTCGCGCTTGCGTTCGATGAATTGCTTGAGGGATTCGGTGAGCGTGGCCGGGTCGCAGCGACGCACAAGGTTTTCCGCCAGCACACGGGAGGTGTACGGCAGGGTGTCGTAGGCGCCAGGCTGGATCGCCTCGACCGCTGCGCGGACATCGAAGTAATCCAGGTGGCTGCCGGGCAGCGGTTTACGGAATTGTGTGTTCATCGTCAGGACTCGGTCACGGTAGTTACAAAAGGCGGGGCCTGGCACCGGTACTGAACTGGACTCGGTCAAATGTGGGAGCGGGCTTGCTCGCGAAAGCGGTGTATCAGTCAACATCAATGTTGGATGTCAGTCCGTCTTCGCGAGCAAGCCCGCTCCCACAGTAGTTCCCGGTTCAGTCAGTAACCCGTGCGGTAGCCTCCACCATTCAGCGTTGTTCGATTGGTACGAACTTGCGCTGTTCAACGCCGGTGTACTCGGCGCTTGGACGGATGATGCGGTTGTTGGCGCGCTGCTCGTACACGTGTGCAGCCCAGCCGGTCAGGCGCGAGCAAACGAAAATCGGTGTGAACAACTTGGTCGGAATGCCCATGAAGTGGTACGCCGAGGCATGGTAGAAGTCGGCGTTCGGGAACAGTTTCTTCTGTTCCCACATGGTCTTGTCGATGGCTTCGGACACTGGGAACAACACCTTGTCGCCTACTTCGTCAGCGAGTTTTTTCGACCAGCCCTTGATCACTTCATTGCGCGGATCGTTGTCCTTATAGATCGCGTGGCCGAAGCCCATGATCTTGTCCTTGCGCTCGAGCATGCCGAGGGTGCCCTTGATCGCGTCTTCCGGCGAAGAGAAACGCTCGATCATTTCCATCGCCGCTTCGTTGGCGCCGCCGTGCAGCGGGCCGCGCAGCGAGCCGATGGCCGCAGTGATGCACGAATACAGGTCGGACAGGGTCGACGCACAGACACGTGCGGTGAAGGTCGATGCGTTGAACTCGTGCTCCGCGTAGAGGATCAGCGAAACGTTCATCACCTTGACGTGCAGCTCGCTCGGTTTCTTGCCGTGCAGCAGGTGCAGGAAGTGGCCGCCGATGGACTGCTCGTCGCTCACGCAATCGATGCGCTTGCCTTCGTGGCTGAAGCGATACCAGTAGGTCATGATCGCCGGGAACGCCGCCAGCAGGCGGTCGGTCTTGTCGTGCTGCTCGGAGAAATTGTTCTCCGGTTCCAGGTTACCCAGGAACGAGCAGCCAGTGCGCATCACGTCCATCGGGTGGGCGTCGGCGGGGATGCGTTCCAGCACTTCTTTCAGCGCTTGCGGCAGGTCACGCAGCTTGCTCAGCTTGGTGATGTAGGCGTTCAGTTGCGCTTTGCTCGGCAGTTCGCCGTACAGCAGCAGGTAAGCGACTTCTTCAAACTGTGCGTCAGCCGCCAGTTCACGAACGTCATAACCACGATAGGTCAGACCGGCACCCGACTGGCCCACGGTGGACAGTGCGGTTTGCCCGGCAACCTGGCCACGGAGCCCGGCGCCACTGAGTACTTTTGCTTCGGCCATTTGTGCTGTCTCCAATTTTTCTTGAATTTGTCAGAGAAACTTATCTCGCTTCCTGTAGGAGCAAGCTTGCTCGCGATGGTGGACGCTGCACTGCGGGGCATCAGGCTACCCGCGTTATCGTTGACGTCCATCGCGAGCAGGCTCGCTCCTACAGGTACACGGTGTTTACTTCTTCGCGGCAAACAACGCATCGAGCTTCTGCTCGAAGGTGTGGTAGTCGATGCGATCGTAAAGCTCCATGCGGGTCTGCATGGTGTCGATGACGTTCGCCTGCGTGCCATCGCGGCGCAGTGCGGTGTAGACGTTTTCCGCCGCCTTGTTCATGGCGCGGAAGGCCGACAGCGGGTACAGCACCAGCGACACGTCGACAGCGGCGAGTTGCTCGGTGGTGTACAGCGGGGTCGCGCCGAACTCGGTGATGTTGGCCAGGATCGGCGCTTTCACACGACTGGCGAACAGCTTGTACATGTCCAGTTCGGTGATGGCTTCCGGGAAGATCATGTCGGCGCCCGCCTCGATGCACGCGGCGGCGCGATCCAGGGCAGATTCCAGACCTTCCACCGCCAGGGCGTCGGTACGGGCCATGATCACGAAGCTGTCGTCGGTACGGGCATCGACGGCGGCCTTGATGCGGTCGACCATTTCCTGCTGGGTCACGATCTCTTTATTAGGACGGTGGCCGCAGCGCTTGGCGCCAACCTGGTCTTCGATGTGAATCGCCGCCGCGCCGAACTTGATCATCGACTTCACGGTACGGGCCACGTTGAACGCCGAGGAACCGAAACCGGTGTCCACGTCCACCAACAGCGGCAGGTCGCAGACGTCAGTGATACGGCGCACGTCAGTCAGCACGTCATCCAGGCCGGTAATGCCCAAGTCAGGCAGGCCCAGGGAGCCGGCAGCCACCCCGCCACCCGACAGGTAGATCGCCTTGAAACCGGCGCGCTTGGCCAGCAGCGCGTGGTTGGCGTTGATCGCGCCGACCACTTGCAATGGATGCTCGCTGGCGACCGCATCGCGGAAACGCTGGCCTGGAGTGCTCTTGTTCAAACTCATGACTCACCTCGTTTGGCTGTCGGGTTAGCGCCGTCCTGGTAATGACGGGCGATGTTGCGTTTGGAGGCGCCGATATGACGGCGCATCAACAACTCGGCCAGCTCACCGTCACGGTCGGCGATGGCATCGAGAATGCGGTGGTGCTCGGCGAACGCCTGGTGCGGGCGATTGGGCGTGGTGGAAAACTGGATGCGGTACATGCGCACCAGTTGATACAGCTCGCCACAGAGCATTTGGGTCAGCGTGCGGTTGCCGCTGCCCTGGATGATTCGGTAGTGGAAGTCGAAATCGCCTTCCTGCTGGTAGTAGCCACGCCCTGCCTGAAACGCCTCATCGCGCTCGTGGGTTTCCAGGACCCGACGCAGTTCGTCGATTTCCTCGAGGCTCATGCGCTCGGCGGCCAGGCGACAGGCCATGCCTTCCAGGGATTCGCGGATTTCGTATAGCTCAATCAGTTCGGCGTGGTTGAGCGACACCACCCGGGCGCCGACATGCGGCACGCGAACCAGCAGGCGCTGGCCTTCCAGACGGTGGATGGCCTCGCGCAACGGGCCACGGCTGATGCCGTAGGTGCGTGCCAGTTCCGGTTCGGAGATTTTGCTGCCCGGGGCGATATCGCCTTTGACGATAGCCGCCTGAATGCGGCGGAAGACGTTCTCGGAAAGCGTCTCCGTATCGTCTTGCGTAGAAACCGGGGGATCGAGTTGATCCAGCATATTGTCGACACCTTGTAAGCCAATGCCGTAAAAACTAACGAATACAGGCGCATCAGTCAAAGGATAAATAGATATTGTCGACAATCTTCTGATAACCGGTTGCACCATAACGAAGCAACCCGTCTATTTATAGCCACCGGCCAGCGCTGGCGCCATCAAACCACCGTGCTAGAATGCCGCCCGCATTTGTTTGTCACATCTGCACTGTCTGTCACGAAACCCTGATAGGCATACGAGGGAGCTTGCGCAGCAATGCCAGGGCCTTGAATCAAGTCGGACCGCTGCGCACCAGGATTTATGAGACTCAAGCCCTTCCCTACCTTTCTTTATTTCTTATGCCTGCCCGGCTTCGCAATGGCCGGGGAAAAGACCGTGTATGGCCTGAATGAGTACGCCTCGCTCAATGGCATCGATCTGGAAGTGGCGGCCAAACTCGACACCGGGGCGAAAACCGCTTCCCTGAGTGCACGGGATATCAAACGCTTCAAACGCAACGGCGAGTCGTGGGTGCGCTTTTACCTGGCCATCGACGCCGCCCATTCGCACCCGATCGAACGCCCACTGGCCCGTGTCAGCAAGATCAAGCGCCGGGCCGGCGACTACGACCCGGAGGAAGGCAAGAAGTACACCGCCCGCCCCGTGATCGAACTGGACATCTGCATGGGCTCGGCCCTGCGCAGCATCGAAGTGAACCTGACCGACCGCAGCGCTTTCCAATACCCGCTCCTGATTGGCTCCGAAGCACTCAAACGCTTCGATGCACTGGTTGACCCCAGCCTTAAATATGCTGCCGGCAAACCCGCCTGCACCACCGACGCTTATACCGCCGAGTAATTTAAATGCGCTCTCTTACCCTTCATCTGAAACTGCTGATCGCCATCCTGGTGGTGCTGGGCATTTCAGTTACGGCCTATCAGATCTTCGTACTGGGCATCCCGGTGACCGAAGACGCCACTGACGACCTGTGGAACATCGACGCCAAGGTCGAGTTCGTCGCCAGCGCCAAGGATCCGGTCAAGATCCAGATGTTCGTGCCGCCGCTAAGCCGCGACTTCGTCAGCCTCAACGAGAGCTTCATCTCCAATAATTACGGCGTGGCCGTGAACCGGGTCGACGGCAACCGCAAGGTCACCTGGTCGGCGCGCCGGGCCAAAGGCAATCAGACGCTTTACTACCGCCTCGTGCTGACCAAGCGTTACTCCGGCGAGAAAGCCAAGATCAAAGGCCCGACCTTCCGTGACAGCGTCGCCATCGAAGGGCCGGAAAAGATCGCCGCCGAAGCCCTGCTCGCCCCCATTCGCCAGCACTCGGCCGACGTCGAAACCTTCGTCGGCGAAGCGATCAAGCGGGTCAACAATCTCAACGACGACAACGTGAAACTGTTGCTGGCCGGTGATCCATCCACCGCGCACAAGGCGAAAATCGTCGAGTTGCTGCTGTCCATCGCCCACGTGCCGATCGAGAAGGTCCACACCATCCGCCTGGTGGCCGACCAGCCGCAAGTACCGGAACTGTGGCTGCGCAGTTTCAATGGCACCGACTGGCTGTACTTCAACCCGGAAACCGGTGAACAGGGCCTGCCGACCGACCGCCTGCTGTGGTGGACCGGCGACGAAAACCTGATCACCGTCGATGGCGGCAAGAAAGCCAACGTGACCTTCAGCCTGAACAACAGCGAAATGAACGCCATTCGCCTGGCCAAGCTGACCGACGAAAACACCGACGCCAACTTCCTCGAGTACTCGCTGTACGGCCTGCCGCTGCAAACCCAGCAGACCTTCATGATCATGGTGATGATCCCGATCGGCGTGCTGGTGATCCTGATCCTGCGCAACCTGATCGGCATCCAGACCCTCGGCACCTTCACCCCGGTGCTGATCGCCCTGGCCTTCCGCGAAACCCAGCTCGGCTTCGGCATCGTGCTGTTTACCATCATCACGGCGCTGGGCCTGTCGCTACGGTCCTACCTCGAACACCTGAAGCTGCAAATGCTGCCGAGGCTGTCGGTGGTACTGACGTTCGTGGTGGTGCTGATCGCGGCGATCAGCCTGTTCAGCCACAAACTCGGCCTGGAGCGAGGCTTGTCGGTGGCGCTGTTCCCGATGGTGATCCTGACCATGACCATCGAACGCCTGTCGATTACCTGGGAAGAGCGCGGCGGCGGCCATGCCATGAAAGTGGCCATCGGCACGCTGTTCGCCGCGTCCCTGGCGCACCTGATCATGACCGTTCCGGAACTGGTGTACTTCGTGTTCACTTTCCCGGCAATCCTGCTGATCCTGGTGGGCTTCATGCTGGCCATGGGTCGTTATCGCGGATATCGCCTGACCGAACTGGTGCGCTTCAAGGCTTTCCTGAAGAAGGCTGACGCCTGATGTTCGGCCTCTGGAAGACCTGGAAGGCCCTGGAAGCCCGGGGCATCATGGGGATCAATCGGCGCAATGCAGACTACGTGCTCAAGTACAACAAACGCAGCCTGTACCCGATCGTCGATGACAAGATCCTCACCAAGGAGCGCGCCATCGCCGCCGGCATCCATGTGCCCGAGTTGTATGGCGTGATCTCCACCGAGAAGGAAATCGACAATCTCGACGAGATCATCGGCGGACGCAACGATTTCGTGATCAAACCGGCCCAGGGCGCCGGTGGCGACGGCATCCTGGTGATTGCCGACCGTTTCGAGGGACGGTACCGCACGGTGTCCGGCAAGATCATCAGCCACGAAGAAATCGAACACCAGGTTTCCAGCATCCTGACCGGCCTGTACTCCCTGGGCGGTCACCGCGACCGCGCGCTGATTGAATACCGCGTGATTCCGGACCAGATCTTCAAGAGCATCAGTTACGAAGGCGTGCCGGACATCCGCATCATTGTCTTGATGGGCTACCCGGTCATGGCCATGTTGCGCCTGCCGACGCGCCAGTCCAACGGCAAGGCCAACCTGCACCAGGGCGCCATCGGTGTCGGTGTCGACCTGGCCACCGGCCTGACCCTGCGCGGCACCTGGCTGAACAACATCATCAACAAACACCCGGACACCACCAACGCGGTGGATGGCGTGCAACTGCCCTACTGGGACGGTTTCATGAAACTCGCCGCGGGCTGTTATGAGTTGTGCGGGTTGGGCTACATCGGTGTCGACATGGTCCTGGACCAGGAAAAAGGCCCGCTGATTCTGGAGCTCAACGCCCGGCCGGGGTTGAATATTCAGATTGCCAACGATTGCGGGCTGACGTTACGAACGCATGCGGTGGAAGCACGACTGGAAGACCTAAAGGCTCGTGGCGTGACTGAAACGGTCGAAGAGCGCGTGGCGTTTGTGCAGGAGATGTTCGGGCATATTCCTACGGTTGAGATTTGATCCCTTGTGGCGAGGGGGCTTGCCCCCGTTCGGCGGCGCAGCCGTCGCAACCCCGGCTGACTTGGTCTACCTGACAAACCAGAGGGCCGCTGCGCAGCCCAACGGGGGCAAGCCCCCTCGCCACATGAATGTGCGGCCACATACTTCTTTCCGACATCCCTCTAGGACCAAATCCTGCAGAGGACTACAATCGCCACCCCGCCTCGATGGCTGATTTCCCCCGCCCATGCTGACTTGTTCCGTACACCCGCTGCCCTATCGTGCCAACCCCGCCCAATACTTCGCGGCGATTCGCCATGCCCCCGGTGCCGTGCTGCTCGACAGCGGCCGCCCCAGCGCCGACCGGGGCCGTTATGACCTGCTCAGCGCCTGGCCGCTGGAACAGCTGACGGTAGCGCTCGACGAAAGTGGCGAAGATTTCCTGCAACGCTTGCGCGATAACCTGACACGCCTGGGTGAAGCCTCTCTGCCAGCACCTTATGAGTTGCCGTTTGCCGGCGGGTTGATCGGCTACCTGAGTTACGATTTCGGCCGCCATCTGGAGCGCCTGCCGAGCCAGTCCCGGGACGACCTGCAACTGCCTGACGCGCGTTTCGGCCTGTATGGCTGGGCATTGATCAGCGATCACCTTGCGCTGACCAGCCAACTGGTGTTCCACCCGGCACTGCCCGCCAGCGAACGCCAGCGCCTGATCGACCTGTTCAGCCAGCCGGTAGCGGAAGTGGTCGGCCCCTTCAAACTGCTCACCCCGATGACCGCCGACTTGAGCGCTGACGAGTATCAACAGGCCATCGAACGCATCCAGCAGTACATTCAGGCCGGCGACTGTTACCAGGTCAACTTCGCCCAACGGTTTCGCGCGCCCTGCCAGGGTGATTCGTGGGCCGCTTACTGCGCATTGCGCGCAGCGTGCCCGACGCCTTTTTCCGGTTTCCAGAGCTTGCCTGACGGCAACGCTGTACTCAGCCTCTCACCGGAACGCTTCGTCAAAGTCAGCCAAGGTCATGTGGAGACCCGCCCGATCAAGGGCACTCGACCTCGTGGCCTGACGCCCGGGCAAGACGCCGCGAACGCCGCCGAGCTGCTGGCCAGTCCCAAGGACCGCGCGGAAAACCTGATGATCGTCGACCTGCTGCGCAATGACCTCGGCCGCACCTGCCGCACAGGTTCGGTACGGGTGCCGGAATTGTTCAGCCTGGAAAGCTATCCGAACGTGCATCACCTGGTGAGCAGCGTCACCGGCGAACTCGCGGATGACCGCGACGCCCTGGACCTGATCGCCGGCAGCTTCCCCGGCGGCTCGATTACCGGCGCGCCAAAGATTCGGGCGATGCAGATCATCGACGAACTGGAGCCGACCCGACGTGGGCTGTATTGCGGTTCATTGGTGTACCTGGACGTGCGCGGCGAGATGGACAGCTCGATCGCAATTCGCAGCTTGCTGGTCAAGGATGGCCAGGTCTGTTGCTGGGGCGGCGGCGGGATTGTTGCGGATTCCGAGTGGCAGGCCGAGTATCAGGAGTCGATCACCAAGGTGAAGGTGCTGCTCGATACCCTGCAAAACCTCTGACACAGCGCTTTTGTGGCGAGGGGGCTTGCCCCCGTTCGGCTGCGCAGCAGTCGCAAACCGTTACACGCGCTCTATTTGAGGATGCGCAGTGTCAGGTTTTGGGGTCGCTTCGCGACCCAACGGGGGCAAGCCCCCTCGCCACAGGGGATCGGGTTACAGGCTCAAGGTCCGGTTCGAAGCCTTGATGAACTCCTGCTTCAGCTCCTCAAACGTGTGCACCGCCGGGAACTGCGGGAACTCGGCAATCACGTTATCCGGTGCATGGAACAGAATCCCGGCATCGGCCTCGCCCAGCATCGTGGTGTCGTTGTAGGAATCCCCCGCCGCGATCACCCGGTAGTAGAGGCTCTTGAAGGCCAGGACCGACTGACGCTTGGGATCTTTCTGACGCAGCTGGTAGCCCGTGACTCGCCCGCTGTCGTCGGTAATCAGGCGATGGCAGAGCAAAGTCGGGAAGCCCAGTTGGCGCATCAACGGCTGGGAGAACTCATAGAAAGTGTCCGACAGGATCACCACCTGGAAGCGCTCGCGCAGCCAGTCGACGAACTCGATCGCACCGTCCAGCGGCTTGAGCGTAGCGATCACTTCCTGGATGTCGGAGAGCTTCAGGCCGTGCTCGTCGAGAATCCGCAGGCGCTGCTTCATCAGCACGTCGTAGTCGGGAATGTCCCGGGTGGTGGCCCTGAGGGATTCGATCCCGGTTTTTTCAGCGAAGGCGATCCAGATTTCCGGGACCAGCACACCTTCAAGATCCAGACAGGCAATTTCCACAAGACACTCCCATTTGTATTGATTATTGAGTCGAGCGAGCAAAAAGACTGCCGAACTCTAGCGACTCGGGCCTGCCTGCGCAACGCAGAGGATGCCCCGGCCCGTGCAGCTTTTTGTTACCATCGGCCCATATAGAGCGCCCAGCGCCACCGACCTGTAGGAAGCCGCCCTGATGAGCCCAACGTTCGACGTCGTGGAACTCGCCACGACCCATGCCAACAAATCCGCCCAGGACATCCTGAAACTCGCGTTTGCCGAGTTCGGCGATGACCTGTGGATATCTTTCAGCGGCGCCGAGGATGTGGTGCTGGTGGACATGGCCTGGAAGCTGAACAAGAACGTCAAGGTGTTCAGCCTCGACACCGGCCGCCTGCACCCCGAGACCTACCGCTTTATCGATCAGGTGCGCGAGCACTACAAGATCGACATCGAACTGGTGTCGCCGGACCACACCAAACTCGAACCCTTCGTGAAGGAAAAGGGCCTGTTCAGCTTCTACAAGGACGGCCATGGCGAATGCTGCGGCATCCGCAAGATCGAGCCGCTGCGTCGCAAGCTGTCCGGCGTAAAAGCCTGGGCCACCGGCCAGCGCCGGGACCAGAGCCCCGGCACCCGCAGCGCTGTGGCGGTGATGGAGATCGACACCGCGTTCTCCACCCCGGAACGCACCCTGTACAAGTTCAACCCGCTGGCGCAAATGACCAGCGAAGAGATCTGGGGCTACATCCGCATGCTCGAACTGCCGTACAACAGCCTGCATGAACGCGGCTTCATCAGCATCGGTTGCGAACCCTGCACCCGCCCGGTACTGCCGAACCAGCATGAGCGTGAAGGCCGCTGGTGGTGGGAAGAAGCGACGCAGAAAGAATGCGGGTTGCATGCAGGGAATATCATCAGCAAGGCATAACCCTCGATTTCCTGCCCTGTGAAATCCCCCCTGTGGGAGCGGGCTTGCTCGCGAAAACGTAGTGTCAGTCGATATATTTTCTGACTGATACACCGCATTCGCGAGCAAGCCCGCTCCCACATTAGTGGTGTGACAGCCAAAAAAAATGTGTACACAGGAATGTCACCATCGGTACCATTTATGTGTGCACTTTTTTTTCTACGCCCCCAAAAGTTACATCCCTCCGACTGCCTTGCCCCCGCACTCCCTCCTGAATTCCCGCTACAAAATAAATACCTGTTCAATCGGTCAATTTATATTGTCTTTTTTTCAATAACTTGGCGCAAAGCCATAACAAAACGAAATGAGTAGCGCTTTTCATAGAACGTCCGACTGGCATGGATCTAGCTTAAGTGCATACATGTTTTGTATACAATTATCTCAAAACATACACACACTTTAGATCCGCAAGCCTGAAGCGCCCTATCCCGTACAGGCTGCAGATGCCCCGTAACCAATGATATTCGCCGCCCGCGACGAAGATTTGTCGAGCCAACGCTCATGCACAGTCATCGCGATGTCGAGCATCAGGAGCCTGCCGGAATGCGTACTAGTCTCTCCAATAACAATATCGCGCTGGATCTACCCTCCTCCCATTCCACCCACACCGCCGACAATCAGGCGCATCACGCCCCCGTGGTGCTCAGTCCCAGGTTGCACAACAAGGACCTGGCACCGACCAAGTCCGAAGGTCGGCGCTGGGGCCGCTACAGCATCTTTGCCCTGTGGACCAACGACGTTCACAACATTGCCAACTACTCGTTCGCCATCGGTCTGTACGCTTTGGGCCTGGGTGGCTGAGTACCTGACCTTCCGCCGCGCCGGGCTGATCAGCGCGACCATCGCCGTGCTGATCCTGCCGTGGAACCTCTACAACAGCCCGCTGGTGATCGTGTACTTCCTGTCCGGCCTCGGTGCGCTGCTCGGCCCGTTGTACGGCGTGATCATGGTCGACTACTGGCTGGTACGAAAAGGCCAGGTCAATGTGCCGCAGTTGTATAGCGAAGACCCCAACGGCGCGTACTACTACAGCCGCGGCGTCAATTTGCGCGCGGTGGCGGCGTTCATTCCTGCAGCGTTGATCGCCATCGTCCTGGCCCTGGTGCCAGGTTTTCACCGCGTCTCGCCGTTCTCCTGGCTGATTGGTGCCGGCATCGCCGGGATGCTCTACCTGATCATCGCCAAACGCCAACCGCACTACGCCGATGTCAGCGGCGAAGCCATCGCGGTCGACAACGTCAGTCATTAATCCTGTCGCGGCCCGGCGTTGTCGGGCCGCAGAACCCTCTGCAATAAGGACTCCCCATGCGCATTCTCGTGGTCAACGTCAACACCACCGAATCCATCACCCAGGCCATCGCCCGCTCGGCGCAGGCCGTCGCGTCGCCCGGCACGGAAATCGTCGGCCTCACCCCGCACTTCGGCGCCGACTCCATCGAGGGCAATTTCGAAAGTTACCTGGCGGCGATCGCGGTCATGGACCGGGTAATGTCCTACGACCAGCCTTTCGACGCGGTGATCCAGGCCGGCTACGGCGAGCACGGCCGTGAAGGTTTGCAAGAACTGCTCAACGTGCCGGTGGTGGACATCACCGATGCCGCCGCCAGCACGGCGATGTTTCTCGGCCACGCCTATTCCGTGGTCACCACCCTCGACCGCACCGTGCCGCTGATCGAAGATCGCCTCAAGCTCTCCGGCCTCTGGGACCGCTGCGCCTCGGTACGGGCCAGTGGTTTGGCGGTGCTGGAGCTGGAGCACGAACCGCAGCGCGCACTGGAAGCCATCGTGCATCAGGCCGAACTGGCGGTGAGCCAGGACAAGGCCGAAGTGATTTGCCTGGGCTGCGGCGGCATGGCCGGGCTGGACGAGCAGATTCGCCGACGTACTGGCGTACCGGTGGTGGATGGCGTGACGGCGGCAGTGACCATTGCCGAATCGCTGGTGCGGTTGGGCCTGTCGACCTCGAAAGTGCGGACCTATGCGACGCCGCGGCCGAAAAACATCATTGGCTGGCCGGCGCGGTTTGCCCGGTAGATTGCGGCGCCCCCTTCGCGAGCAAGCCCGCACACACTGGATCTCCAGTGAATACAATTTTTGCATTCGCAACAGATCAAATGTGGGAGCGGGCTTGCTCGCGAAGAAGGCAACTCGGTCTGGAGCCTGACTCAAACCGCACTGAACCTCTGCCCCAACCCCCGCTCGGCAAACTGCTCAATGACGAATTCGACAAACGCCCGGGTCTTGCCGGGCAGCAGTTTGTGTTCGGCATAATAGATAGAGGTGTAGCCGTCGTCGATGTACCAGTCCGGCAATACCCGCTGCAACCTGCCCGACTCCAGATAGCCCGAGGCAAACGGCATGCTCACCAGCGCAATGCCCAGCCCCTGCGCGGCCGTGGCGCAGGCGGCCTCGGAATCGCTCATGGTCATCCGCGCCTTGAGCGTCAACGGGCTGTGTTGCTGATTGCGATGGGTCAACTGCCAGGAGCGCACCCGACCGGTCTGCGGCGAACGGATTAGAATCCCGTCATGGTGCTTGAGGTCGTCCGGCTCGCTGATTGCCGCATGTGTCTCCAGATAGTCCTTCGTCGCCACCAATACCCGATGCGCGGGACTCAGCCGGCGCGCCACCACGCCCTGGGGCAGTTCAAAGCCACCGCCGATTGCCGCGTCAAAACCCTGCCCGATCAGATCGACCTGGCGGTTGTCGAAGTGCCAGTCCGGGTTGATCGCCGGAAATCGCCGCAGAAACTCGCCGAGCATCGGCACAATGTACAGGCAGCCGAATACCGTCCCCATGCTGACTTTCAAGGTGCCCGCTGGCTGCCCTCCGGCACTGGCAAGATTGGCCACGGCATTCTGGATCGTGTGCAGGCTGCCGCTGACTTCGCCAAGAAACAACTGGCCGGCCTCCGTCAGCGTCAGGCTGCGCGTGCTGCGCTGGAACAGTCTGACGCCCAGCCGCGCTTCGAGCTTGGCGACGCTCTTGCCCACCGCCGCCGGTGTCAGGCTCAAGCGCCGCGCAGCTTCAGCGAAGCTGCCAACCTCGGCGCTGCGCACAAAGCATTCGATACTGCTGAAGGTTTCCATAAGCGCCACTATAAACTTTTGGTTTACACAGACTATCGCAATTATGGTCTACACAGCACTTAATCCTGAATCGATACTAGGCTCCATCAACCGGGACATCTCGCCTCGGAACTTGGAGACCGACATGACTACTCAGAACCTCAGCGGCAAAGTGGCATTGATTCAAGGTGGTTCCCGCGGTATCGGTGCAGCCATCGTCAAGCGCCTGGCCGCTGAAGGCGCGACCGTTGCCTTCACTTATGTCAGTTCGACGGCCAAGGCTGAAGAACTGCAAGACAGCATCACCGCCAAGGGCGGCAAGGCCCTGGCCATCAAGGCCGACAGCGCCGACGCCGACGCCATCCGCGGTGCCGTGTCCGCCACGGTAGAAGCCTTCGGTCGCCTGGATATCCTGGTCAACAATGCCGGCGTACTGGCGGTCGCACCGCTGGCCGAATTCAAACTCGAAGACTTCGACCAGACCCTGGCCATCAACGTGCGCAGCGTGTTCATCGCCACCCAGGCCGCCGCCAGACACATGACCGAAGGCGGTCGCATCATCAACATCGGCAGCACCAACGCCGACCGCATGCCCTTTGCCGGTGGCGGCCCGTACGCCATGAGCAAGTCGGCACTGGTCGGCCTGACCAAAGGCCTGGCCCGTGATCTCGGCCCGCAAGGCATCACCATCAACAACGTGCAACCGGGCCCGGTCGACACCGACATGAACCCGGCCCACGGTGACTTTGCGGAAAGCCTGATCCCGCTGATGGCCGTGGGCCGATACGGCAAGGCCGAAGAGATCGCCAGCTTCGTTGCCTACCTCGTCAGTCCCGAAGCCGGCTACATCACCGGGGCCAGCCTGACCATCGACGGTGGTTTCGGCGCCTGATGCCTGTCAGCCAACTGCAATAACTGTGGGAGCGGGCTTGCTCGCGAAGACGCTGTGTCAGGCAACATTGATGTCGTCTGATTCAGCGCTTTCGCGAGCAAGCCCACATTTTTTATCTGGTGTCAGGTCCATTCAAGCGCCGGCAACCCAAAAGCACCCGGCTCGAACGCCTTCAACGTACGAAGAATGCCATCAGCGTGTGCGTACCTGGCGTCGGCCATTGCCACATCCGGAATCGCAATCGCCGTCATCCCCGCCGCTTTCGCCGCGGTGACGCCGAAGGGCGAATCCTCGAACACCAGGCAATCCTCGGGCGCGACGCCCAGGCGCCGTGCCGCCGTCAGGAAAATATCCGGTGCCGGTTTTGCCGCGCCCACCTCCGGGTCATCGGCGGTGACGATGAAGTCGAACAAGGCGAACCAGTCGCGGTGCAAGGTGGTCTTCTGGCCGAACGACTGGCTTGAAGAACTGGTGCCGACGGCAATGGGAATATTGTTGGCCTTCAGATGCCGTACCAGCTCCTGTGCGCCAGGCATCGCTTGCGCCGTAGGAAAACGCTCGCGCATCAGCGGCTCGCGGATCACCAGGAATTCTTCGGCGGTAATCGGCAGGTCCAGCGCTTCAACCACATAGCACGCCAGATCACCTGCACCGCGACCGATGATGTTCTGCTTGATACTCCAGTCGAACGTTCGGCCGTAACGCGCGGCGATGATGGACGTGACTTCGGTGTAGATGCCCTCCGTATCCAGCAACAAGCCGTCCATATCGAATATCACGGCCTTGATCGGGCCGAATGCTTTCAGTGGTGCATTCATCGCATCTGATCCGTTTTCCGAGGCATCCCGAGCGGCGCAGGTGAGGCTCGCTCCCGAATGGATTAAAGGATTCAGCAGCATAACGAGCGCTGCTGGCCTGGAGCAACGATGAAATCCCGATTCGCGCTGAATGGCTCTGTATGATTTAACGAATCGCCCTACACCAAACACCAACTTTCCCGACTGCTTTTCTTGAAGATCCTCCGCACAGTCTCACGTCCTACATTCCGCCAAGCGAAAGTCTGCAGATGTTCGATCCCCAAAAGGTATTGGCATGCCCCGCCTGCGGCTCCCTGAATCGGGTGCATCGGTTCGAAGTCGTCGCCAATGCCGACACCATCGAGCGCTCCGCCCCCCACCACTGCCCAGTGTCGATGGTCACCGGCGAAGTACTGCTGACCCTCACGGACGGCACCCTCGACGGGATCCTGTCATTCGACTTCACCCGCCTCTATCGCACCAGAGCCGTCGAACTCGACAACGGCCTCGGATTTGGCTGGAGCCATTCGCTGTCCCAACACCTGGAACTCCACGGCGAGCAGGTGCTGTGGATCGACCCTGAAAATCGCCGCACGTCTTTTCCATGGCCGAGGGCGGCGCGCCCGGTGATCCGCCACAGCCTGTCGCGGGCGGCAATTTACCTTGGCGAGGAGCCGGACGAACTGATTCTCGTCCTGGCCGGCGACGCGGCGCGTTTTTATCATTTCCGCGATGGCCGGCTCAGTGTGATCAGCGACGCCTACGGCAACCGCCTGACGGTACAGCGCGACAGCGTTGACCGGATTCAACGCCTGGACAATGGCGCCGGCCGCGCCTTGCTGCTGCGTTATGACCTCAAGCATCTGTTGGCCGTCGACTATCAGGTGTTTCAGCGCAGCGACTGCGAGGCGAATACCTGGCACACCGAACAGACACTGGTCAGCTACCGCTACGACGCCCGCCAGCGCTTGATCGAGGTCACCAACGCCGCGGGGGAAAGCGAGCGCTATGACTACGACGAGCAGCACGTCATCCTGCAACGACAACTGGCCGGCGGCGCGAGCTTCTTCTGGGCGTGGGAACGCTGCGGCAAGAGCGCCCGTTGCGTCCATCACTGGGCCTCGTTTGCGCAGATCGAAGCGCGCTACGCCTGGGACGATCAAGGCTGCGTGACGGTGCGCAACGCCGACGGTAGCGAAGAGGTTTACGTTCATCACGACCGCACACGGCTGGTGCGCCAGATCGGGCTGGACGGCGGTGAACGGCATAAGGCCTACGACGATCAGGGCCGTCTGATCGCCGAGCAGGACGCCCTCGGCACCGTCACCGAATATCATTATGACGAACTCGGCCAACTGATCATGCTGCTAGCGCCGGATCAGGCGCCCATGTTCTACGAGTATCGCCACGGTTTCCTGCACAGCTGCACCCGCGCTCAGGCGACGTGGCGCTACCAGCGCAATACCCAGGGTGATATCACTGCCGTCACCGATCCCGACGGGCAGATCACCCGCTATTTCTACGATTCGCCGGGGCGCTTGCTGACGATCCGGTTCCCCGACCAGAGCGGTCACCGATTTGTCTGGAACGCCTTGGGGCAATTGCTGGAAGAGACGCTGCCGGATGCTGCTCAGCGCGTTTTTTCCTACGACGCGTTGGGGCAGCGGATTACTCGGCAGGACGAACACGGCGCCATCACCCGATATGAGTGGGATGCCCTGGGTCGACTGACCCGGACCACGCTGCCCACCGGTGCGTACCGTGCCTATCGCTACAACGCCCACGGCCGGGTCACCGCCGACACCGATGAACTGGGACGGGTAACCCGTTACGAATACGCCGACGACCTGCATTTGATCAGCCGTCGGATTAACCCCGACGGCAGTATGCTGAAGTACCGCTACGACCATGGGCAGTTATTGCTCACAGAGATCGAAAACGAGGTCGGCGACACTTACCAGCTGGACTACACCCCGGGTGGATTGATCAGACAGGAAACCGGCCTCGATGGCCGTCGTACCACCTACAACTACAACCTCAATGGCCAGTTGCTGGAGAAAACCGAGTTTGGTGACGACGGTTCGCAACTGGTTACCGGTTATCAACGTGACAGCGCCGGGCGGTTACTGGTCAAAACCTTGCCCGACGGGATCAAGGTCGAGTACTGCTACGACGGCCTCGGACGGCTGGTCAGCGTTAACGACGGCCAGGACCACCCGCTGGCGTTCGAATACGACCGCCAGGACCGGTTGATCACCGAGCATCAAGGCTGGGCTACCCTGCGTTACGACTACGACGCCTGCGGTCGGCTCAAGCGCCTGCGCCTGCCGGACGCCTGTGTCCTCGACTACCACCATGCCAAGGGGGGCGCCCTCACTGCCATCGACCTGAACGGCACGCGCCTGACCACCCATCGAGTTGTCGGCGGGCGCGAACAGCAACGCCAACAGGGCCTGCTGCTCAGCGATTATGCCTACGACGAGCAAGGCCGTTTGCAGGCCCATATCGTCAGCCAAAAACAACGACCACTGTACCGCCGCCAGTATGCCTACAGCGCCAAGGGCAACCTCCTGCAGATCATCGACAGCCGCCACGGCCCAAGCCGCTATCAATACGATGCACTCGACCGCCTGACCGACGTACGTCACGCCCGTGACCAGTGCGCAGAGAACTTCGCTCACGACCCGACCGGCAACCTGCTGATCCACAATCGCCCCGGCCCGTGTGTGCTCCAGGGCAACCGCCTGCACCGCTGTGACGACAACCACTACGACTACGACGCCTTCGGCAACCTGATTCGCGAACGCCGCGGTACGCCGCCCCAGGACACCGAATACTCCTACGACAGCCAGCACCGTCTTATCGGCGTCAGCACCACGGACGGTAAAAGTGTCAGCTACCGCTACGACGCCTTCGGCAGGCGCACCAGCAAAACCGTAGACGACCACACCACGCAATTCTTCTGGCAAGGCGACCAGCTCATCGCCGAAAGCAGTCCCCGGCACTACCGCAGCTATGTCTACGAACCTGGCAGCTTTCGCCCGCTGGCGCTGCTCGATGGCAAAGGCCGGGCAGACGCCTGCCCGTTCTACTACCAACTCGACCACCTCGGCACCCCACAGGAGCTGACCAGCTACAGCGGCGCCATCGTCTGGTCGGCCAAATACAACGCCCACGGCAAACTACGCAAACTGAGCCACGGCAACGGCGAACGACTCGAACAGCCGCTACGGTTCCAAGGGCAATACTTCGACGCTGAGAGCGACCTGCACTACAACCGGCATCGCTACTACCATCCGGACATTGGTCGTTATCTGACACCAAATCCGCTCAGGTTGGCCGCTGGGCTGACCCCGTATCAGTACACCCGAAACCCGACGGGGTGGGTGAATCCATTGGGGTTGAGCGGCAGTTTCCCGCCGGCCAACGAGCCGGGATGCTCGGTGACGGATTCGCAGAGAATGGCAACAGTTGATGAAGGCGAGCCTGACGCACCCTCTCCAAAACATCGATACAAGCACTTGTAATAATGGAGGACCCTGGAAACTTCTGGAGGCGGATATGCCCCCCTTCGGATCGACTCCTTAAAGAAGTAATCGGGACTTGGGTTTTCTCACTATCGCGGCGAAATAGCCGGCTCACCCGAGTCATCACCGCCCGCATCGTCTCGATCTTCCGAGTCTGCCTCAATGTTGTCGTCGCTCGGAACCTGCTCCACGCCGGCATCATCATCGTCCGGCGGTCGTTGGTCGCGGCTCAAGGAGTCAGTAGGAGATGGCAGCGGATACTCCGGTGTTTCATCAACGTCGAAGATTTTCGGATCAGTGTTCATTTCGCACCTCCGCAGTGACCTGAAGTGCAGGCCACGGCCTATCGAGGACTGGGCGATGGACGCGCTCGATCAAGTAGACAACCGGTCAATGCTGCAACACGGTTCGATCAGTCTTCGTCCTCTTCCTCATCTTCAAACTCAATATTCCCGACATCGCCCGCATCATCAGCATCGTTAAGCGGCACCGTCGCATCATCCATCAACGATCCCGGGTCTTCATTGCCGGGATCGTTGATATACGTCTGTCCGCCCGGGCCTTTTTCTTCCTTGCCTGCGGTTTTCATGGCATGCCTCGCTTAACTAGTGATGCTTATTGTGGTGCTTATTCGAATGTTTATGACCGCCACCGGAATGGGAATGGCCGCTGTCACTCCCCAGGTTATTGCCGACCGCACCGCCCGCCGCACCGCCAAGACCTGCGCCGATGGCCGATCCGGTCGAACCGCCAAGACTGTTGCCGACCACCGAGCCACCCGCGGCGCCCAAACCACCGCCAACCGCCGCCTCGGTGCGGCTGTTTTTGGGCGCGGCAATGGCACCGCCGGCCGCTCCGCCGACGCCCGCACCGATCGCTGCGCCAGTACTGCCGCCCACCTGGCCACCGACAACGTTGCCCAGCACCCCGCCAAGACCACCGCCTACAGCGGCATCTCCGTTACCTCCGGCCAGCACCGCCTGAGAGACCAGCAATCCAAAAACAATCGCAGGCAACATCAAGCGTCGAGCACTCTGGCTTGCGTTTTTTTTGCCGTTGGTTTTCGGGTTCATGGCACGCCTCACATTCTTCTAGGGTATGGAAGATTTGAGCCGCTACGGCGTAAATCGTTCAGATACAAAAAAGCCCGGCATCAAGCCGGGCTCTTTTCAAATCAGGATCAGGATCAGTGACGCTTGTGACCATGGGCCAGGTTGCTGCCCACGCCGCCGCCCAATGCACCGCCCAGGCCTGCACCGATGGTGGCACCGGACTTGCCACCAAGGCTGTTACCGATCACCGAACCACCGGCTGCACCGACACCGCCACCGATAGCAGCGCTGGTGCGATGACCTTTTTTGGCGGCAACTGCGCTGCCCGCCGCGCCAGCCACGCCCGCACCAATCGCTGCACCAGTGCTGCCGCCCATTTTCTGGCCGACCACGTTACCCAATGCGCCACCCAGGCCACCGCCCAGTGCGGCAGTGCCGTCACCCGCCATTGCACCTTGAGCGACCATAAGCCCCAGAACCAGAGCGGGCAGTGTTAAACGCATGACAAAAACCTCAAAAATAGGGGTACACAAAAAGGGGGCGCGATTGAATGCTTTTGCGCGGACAAAGTCCAGCGCGCTGGTCCAACTTCGCGATTGGCGACGGTTGGACAGCATTTTTGGAAAAGGTTTTATCGCGGACAAAAAAAAGCCCGCTGGGGAAACGGGCCAGGTGTTGCTTTCTAACGGATGAGTCGAGACTACGTAGGGTGTTGTGAAAAGTTTGTGAACGATCACCACCTTAAAAAACTTGTCATAAATCCCTTTCAGTCATGAAAAACCCCGCTCAATGACGGGGTCTGTCGGTAGTGGATTACTTCCTGGCCGGTGCTGTCACCTTGGGCAGGAATTTGCCCTTCAGTACCCGGCACGCCCTGGTCTTGATCTTGTCGACCTCGGTCTGGTCCTCGCCGAAACTGGCCACATACTGGGTCTGGCCACACCGCACGGAATTGTTGATCGGAAACTCTGCGCCATCGTCCTCGATATACGGATCAGCCATCTCTTCACCCCCGTTCAAAAATGCGATATCGACACCGGCAAGCCCTTTGCCTGAAAGAATATCGATCGCCAAGGCTTTTGAGACTAGTCGGTCACTAATGGACCTGCCGTTCTGATTCTTCCGTGACCGACGAATGGCTTCACACCTTTCACCTCAACTTGACCGCCGTCCCGGTCACAAACACCACGACCATCCCGCCTTTGCCGGCTGGCATGCTGATCTCATAATCAAGCCCAACCACCGCATCCGCCGCAAGCGCCCGTGCCCGCTCCTTGATCTCATCGGTGGCCTGAATGCGTGCTTCCTTCAACGCTCGCTCGAGTGTCTGGGAACGCCCGCCGAAAAAGTCGCGCATACCGGCAAACACATCGCGGACAACGTTGATCCCTTGCACCGACTCGGCGCTGACGATGTCCAGGTAGGCGGTAATTTGCCGGCCTTCGATGGAGTGGGTTGTCGTTGTGATCATTGCTGTCTATTCCTGTTCAGATATTCAGCCAGCGCATCAAACGCCGGCAAAGTGACGGGATCATTGGCCGAGTTGCTGGCCACCGGATGGGATGCGTAGCGGACGATGACCATTTCGGCCCTCGGGTCGACATAGATGCGCTGCCCATGGACCCCACGCGCCATGAACGCCCCGCCCTCCTTGTCCGTCACCCACCACATCGAGCGGTAACTCCAGTCTTTGAGCAATGTGTATCCCGCGCTGGCGAACGCCTGTTTATCAGCGCCGCCACGGATATCATCGACCACTGCCTGTGGCACGATCTGCTGACCATTGAACCGACCACCGTTACGCAACATCTCGCCAAACCGCGCCAGGTCCCGCAACCCCGTGTTCAGGCCACCACCGGCGAACGGCGTGCCAATGGAATCCACGGTAAAATAGGCGTCCTGTTCGGCGCCCAAGCGGCTCCAGATTTTCTCCGACAGCAGTTGCGCAACGTTGCGACCGGTGGCGCGCGCGATGACCCAGCCCAACACGTCGGTATTGACGGTTTTGTAGGCAAACGCTTTGCCGTGCTCACCTTGCGGTTGCACCGTCTGCAGAAACTCGTAGTAACTGCGAGGGCCTTCATAACCCTTGGGTTTGGGCAGCGGACTGCCTGCCCTGGCATGGGCCCAGACCTCGGCATCCGGGTCCGCGTAGTCCTCGCTGTACTTGAGGCCCGTGGTCATGTCTAGCACCTGGCGTACCGTGGCGCCACCAAACGCAGAATCCGCCAGCTCCGGTACATATTCGGCAACGCGCTTGCCAGCATCGAGCTGCCCCTGCGCCACCAACAGGGCGCCCAGCGTGCCGACCACGGACTTGGTCACCGACATCGCAGCATGCTGGCCGTCCGGTTTCAACACGCCGAAGTAGCGCTCGTAGACAACTTTTCCGCGATGCATGACCACAATGCCATCGGTGTAGGTCGCCGCGAGGGATTGCTCCCAGGTCATCGGCGCAGTGGCGCCGAGCGGGACGAAACTGATCCCGTCGATCTCTTTGCGCAGCGCCATCTCCAGTGGAGCCGGAGCACCCAGGCCGTGTGAAACGTTGATCGTCGGCATCAGCTGCCGAAAGTTCGAAACACTCCAGCGCATTGCCGGGAACCGGAAATAGCTGCCGTCTTCAAAACGCACGGTGCGATCAGCGGGGGGTGGAGAGCCGACCATCCAGCCCAGCCTGGCGGGGTCGCTGGCTTGAGCGTCGGGAAAGTTTGCGGGAGCGGATGCGAGAGCCAGTGGTGACATGGCAACAATCGACACAGCCGCGATGAACTTGGCTGCACCGCGAAAGCTGGCGCGAGGACGGAACATGAGGTCGATTCCATTCGAGGAGATTGAGCAGTCTAACAGCCGGATCGGCCTGGTCACCGCTAGCGCGGAAAGCCCCTTGTTTGCCCCACCTGAAATTCAAACCCCAATCACCAGACCAGCCGGTGCAACCGCTCCGTCCATAGCTTCGCGTTTAAAACGCCTCTGGCAGGCCCTAAAGCGCCCTCCTACCTGTAGCAATTCCTCCCCCACCCGCACCAATGCCAGAGCTGCGCTTTTCCACTGCTATGCTAATAAGATCTGTTTCCTGCACTGGGGGCGAGCAGCATGGCAGCAGAAGACAAGAATTCCCCGTTCATGTTCAAGACTATGGCCTACCTGGCTGGAGGCCTCCTTGTTGCTTGGGCTGCCACAAAACTGCTCGACACCTACTTCCACCTGACGTTACTGGCAGATACCAAGGACTGGCTGCTACGTGCATGGAACTGGCTTTCGCTGGAAACGCCAATGCCGAACTGGTTGCTGCTGATGATTATCGCGGTGTTAGTCAGCACTATGTCTATAGCGATTTACTACTTCCGCAGCACTGACGGAGCTAACACCGAGCTACATGAGATAGAGCGAAAAATCTACAAAAACAACAACCCTCAGTTTCCGCAATTGACAGATAACCAAACGCTGCTGATGGAGGCTTTGGCCTATCATGCTAACTTCAGGAAAATTGCAAATCTAGACTCAATTTGCAAGCTTGTCTCACTCAGCAAGCTGGAAGTTGAAGATGGCCTGAAACAACTCCAGGTTAAACATCTTGTGAAGCAAAACGTCACACGGGGTACGTTCGGCGCCACCACTTTTGAACTTACCTTGGCAGGCAAGGACTATGCGCAAGAGCGACTTGAGCTAACGTAGTAGAGAACCGTCAAGGCCCGGGCGACGGTACGTTGACGCACTTCAATTGGATTTCACAGGTACATCGGTAAAGTTATAGATGCCCTTAGAAAGATTCACGTGGATTTTAGAACAGGTATCCGGATTTTTTCGGATGTAGACAACGTCATTTTCCAGTGGCCCGCAGGTCGTGACCTTCGACGCGTCAGCGAGAACCGCATACCGTATTAAAGGATCAACTTGTGATGAAGCGAGCATGCCGACTCCCATCAGGGCCCCGATGAAGAAGATCTTCAGCCCTGGTACGTGCTCTTCGGAAGACTCGCATATCCGCACACCAAACAACTCTTTTATCTGCCAACAAACGAGCATGCAAATGCTGATGAAAAGCAGTGATACCGGGATAGATAAAATGAAGCCGCCGATGGTCGAGGCGTACCTGATATTTTCGACTTCAATGCCAGTGGTAGCGTTGATGGTTTTTTCTGCCACGATTTTGCAAATGTAAAAAATGAATGCGGTGAAGACCAGTGAGCTTGGCCACTTTCTTGCAAAAGCACTGATATTCTTGCGATTGCGAACAGCAAAATACCCACCACATGAAAATACAGTGGTAAAGATGAATACTGTCAGTGTTTCATGCTCAATGAACTGCGCGAGCCACACCGCAAAAATCAACAGAGCAGCTTTGATAAGGTTCTTTAGTTCAATTCTCATTCTTGCGACAAGCCCTATTCAATACTGCAGTCAGGTTCCGCAGTCACACCTAACCAGATACCGCAATCAATCCAGCAATAGGAAAGCGGCGTTTTCGTGTCTGAGATTCAGATTCTGTTCGGGGCGGGTACAAGAATATCCGGTGGCCCCTGCTGAAGTTGTAGGCAAACTCCGAGAGTTGCGTAAGACGGTACGCTTACTGCGTTTTTGGCTGGTCACTACCCTGCCAGCCTTAATTTCGGCGGGATACTCTCCAAGCGTCGCTGCACATTCAGCAACCGGGCTTGTTAAGCCGAGAAGAGCCAAAAAGTCCCCGGTATTCCCATATCGCCCTTTTTCAGACGCCAAAAACCACAAACCCCCGACTTTCTCTAGGAAAATCAGGGGTTTGTGTTTACAGAATGTGGCGGTGAAGGAGAGATTCGAACTCTCGATACAGTTTCCTGTATACACACTTTCCAGGCGTGCTCCTTAAGCCACTCGGACACTTCACCGTATCTCTTCAAACATGTTCTGTCTGTCGAGGCGCGCTAATGTAGTCGAAAGCTTTTCCGATGGCAAACATTTTTTTCAGAATTTTCATGCGGTTAACGCGATTCAGCGTTTGCCGTCGTTCCGGGCCATGGCAAACCGGCCAATCTCCGGCTTCGTGACCTCTTCTATATAGGGGGGAATGCGCGGCAGGCGCGGCGGGTTACGCCTGGCGGGCGGGCAAAGGGTGACTGGCGGGTCAGTCACGGCGCTTTACCTGGCCTGCGGCGGTGGGTAACGTCTGCCCAACTTTATTGAAAGGAATAGCGTCATGAGTGAGTTGATCTCTTACCATCTCGAAGACGGTATCGCGACCCTGACCTTGAGCAATGGCAAGGTCAATGCCATCTCCCCGGATGTGATTGCCGCGTTCAACACTGCGCTGGATCAGGCCGTGGCTGATCGTGCGGTGGTGATCATTACCGGCCAGCCGGGCATTCTCTCCGGCGGTTATGACCTGAAGGTGATGACATCCGGCCCTAGAGAGGCGGTGGCGCTGGTGACTTCCGGCTCGACCCTGGCTCGTCGCCTGCTGTCGCACCCCTTCCCGGTGATTGTGGCGTGCCCGGGGCATGCGGTGGCCAAGGGTGCGTTCCTGCTGTTGTCGGCGGACTATCGCATCGGCGTAGACGGCGCGTTCAGCATTGGCCTTAACGAAGTGCAGATCGGCATGACCATGCACCACGCGGGCATCGAGATCGCACGTGATCGCCTGAACAAGGTGGCGCTGCAGCGTTCGGTGGTCAACGGCGAGATGTTCAATCCACAAGGCGCCGTGGCTGCCGGTTTCCTTGATGTGGTGGTGTCGGCCGAGGAACTGCAGGGCGCGGCCCTGGCGGCGGCCCGTCAGTTGAAGAAGATCAACATGACCGCACACAAGAACACCAAGTTGAAGGTACGCAAAGCGCTGCTGGAGGCATTGGACAACGCGATCATCCAGGACCAGGAACATCTGGGTTAAGCCCGGACCTGCTGCATCGAAAAGCCCGACCGCCGTGTCGGGCTTTTTCATACATCGGTTTGTTAAACGTCTGTAACCGCTCTAGACAGCATCTTACCGATTAGTCGGAAACATCAGCACAAACATCGGCTATCTCCCTCTTCCCGGGCAGCAATTGCCGAAAACAGTGCACATCCGTACACTGCGCCACCTTTTGTCCCGGTGGGGCCTGTAAATGCTGTTTTTGTTGCGTATGTCATTGATGGGTCTGCACTTTATCGTGGCGGGTGTGCTGGGTGTGATTCTTGGCCTGTGCCGACCATTCAACCCGGACAACAGCCGCCTGTGCGCACGCCTGTACGCATGGCCGGCCATGTGTATCTTGCGTTTGCGGGTGAAGGCCGAAGTCGGGCCGTTGATGGATAAACCTGACAGCTGCGTGATCATCGCCAATCACCAGTCCAACTACGACCTGTTTGTGTTTGGCAACGTGGTGCCCCGCCGTACCGTGTGCATCGGCAAGAAAAGCCTGAAATGGGTGCCACTGTTCGGGCAGTTGTTCTGGCTGGCCGGCAATGTGCTGATCGACCGTGGCAATGCGCAAAAGGCGCGCCAGTCGATGTTGACCACCACCCACACCCTGCAGAACAAGGACACCTCGATCTGGGTCTTCCCGGAGGGCACGCGCAACCTGGGTGAAGACTTGCTGCCGTTCAAGAAAGGCGCCTTCCAGATGGCCATCGCCGCCGGGGTGCCGATCGTTCCGGTGTGTGTCAGCAGTTACGTCAAACACATGCGATTGAACCGCTGGCGCAGCGGGAAAATTCTGATTCGCTCGTTGCCGGCGATTCCTACCGTTGGATTGAGCCTGGACGACATGCCCATGCTGATTGCCCAGTGCCGCGAGCAGATGCGTGAATGCATCGATTCGATGGACCGGCAACTGCAAGCCGCCTGAACTGGAAAACCCGCCCGATGCGGGTTTTCTTTTGCCTGCGAATCTTTACCGGCGAACTCGGCAGATTTAACTGACTCTCAAACACTTGCGAGGCTAAGCTGATCAACACTGCCATTGCATTTGTTGCCAATTGAAAGCTGCCAAAGAAGTGAACCACCATCATGGGTAGAGTTGTTGCTGCTGCGGTTTATAGCGCCGGTAAGAAAGTCACCAATATCACCCTCGACGAAGGCGCAGCCTGGGCGGCAAAGCCCGGGCACTTTGTCTGGATCGGCCTCGAGGAGCCGAACGCCGAGGAACTCTACAACCTGCAACGCCAGTTCAACCTGCACGAACTGGCCATTGAAGACGCCCTGGAAAAGCACAGCCGGCCGAAGCTGGAAACCTTCGGCGATGCGCTGTTCATCGTGACGTATTCGCCCATCAGGGAAGACGACAAGCTCAAGTTCATCGAGACCCATATTTTTGCCGGTAACGGTTACATCATTACCGCACGCAATGGTCATTCGGCGTCCTACGCCTACGTCCGCCAGCGTTGCGAGGCACGTCCGCTGTTGCTTGAGCACGGGGAAGATTTCGTACTCTATGCCATCCTCGATTTCGTCATTGAAAACTACCAGCCGATGGGCGAAGCGATCCACGCCGAGATCGATGAGCTGGAACGCAACGTGATGTGCAGCGCGCTGAATGAGCGCGATATTCAAAAGCTTCACAGTCTGCGTCGCGATGTCTTGCGCTTGCGCCGGTTTGCCGCGCCGATGGTGGAAATCGGTGAAGAACTGCAAAAGTTGAGCTTCCCGTTCATCGACAAAAACATGCGCCCGTACTTTCGCGACGTGCAAATCCATGTAACGCGGCAGATGGAAGACCTGACGACCCTGGCGGACATTGCCAGCCAGACGATTGAGGTCGGTGTCCTGTTGGAGGCTTCACGCCAGAGTGTGGTGCAGCGCAAGTTTGCAGCCTGGGCGGCGATTCTGGCCTTCCCGACGGCAGTGGCGGGGATTTACGGGATGAACTTCCAGAACATGCCGGAATTGAGCTGGCACTACGGGTATTTCGGGGTGCTGGGGTTTATTACGGTGGGCTGCGTGGGGTTGTGGGCAAGTTTCAAGAAGTCGGGGTGGTTGTAGGACTGCGTTTCCACGGTGCAATCCGGTTGCCCCATTCGCGAGCAAGCCCGCTCCCACAGTGGATCTCTGCAACACCAAAGATCCACTGTGGGAGCGGGCTTGCTCGCGAAGCTTCTAGCTTTTAAACCGCTTTGGCTTCTGGCTTGTGCGCAACAAACCGCATCATCCACTCGGCAACCGTCGCGCCGTGGTGCTCGTGCTCAAGGCTCGAAATGCCTTTTGAGTAAATGTGTTCGCCCAGAGCCTCCTGACGAATCTCCAGCAGGGCGCGGGAGTAGTCGTGGATGAATTCCGGATGCCCCTGGAAGCACAGCACCTGATCATTGATGTGGTAGGCGGCATATGGGCAGAAATCGCTGGATGCGATGACCGTGGCGTTCTCCGGCAGCGACGTGACCTGATCCTGGTGGCTGATCAGCAGTGTCAGTTCCTCGCGCACCGGGTTCATCCACGGAGCCTTGGCGGCCAGCTTGTAGTTGTGGGTGCCGACACCCCAGCCCTGGGTTGCACGCTCGCTCTTGCCACCGAGCAGCAGCGCCAGCAACTGATGACCGAAGCAGACGCCCAACAGCTTGTCGCCACGCTCGTAGCGAGTCAGCAGATATTTCCTGAGGGTTTCGATCCACGGGTCGGTGCCGAAGGAGTCGGCCTTGCTGCCCGTCACCAGGTAAGCGTCGAATGTCAGGTCGTCGCTTGGGTATTCACCCTGCACCACGTTGTAGACCGTGAACTCGGCGGCAATCGGTTGCTGCGAAAACAGGTGTTTGAACATCTGCCCGTAGCCCTGATATTGGTCAACCAATTCCGGACGCAGGTGGTCGGTTTCCAGAATGCAGATGCGTAACGACATAAAAAATACCTGACACGTGATGGGAATAATGCACACCCCCAGAGCCTGCCTTGAAACACGGTGACAAGGCAAGCCCCGAAATGTGTCATCGGGCCCTTAGAACGCCTCCCCTTTGGCCGCCTTCTCCAGCAGCAATGCGGGCGGCGCGAACCGCTCGCCATACTGCTTGGCCAGATATTCGGCGCGGGCAACAAAGTCCCGCACGCCGTACTGGTTGATGAACTGCAGCGCACCGCCGGTCCAGGCGGCGAAACCGATGCCGAAGATTGAGCCAATGTTGGCATCCGCCGTCGAGGTCAACACGCCCTCTTCCACACAGCGCACGGTTTCGATGGCCTGCACGAACAGCAGGCGATCACGTACATCCTTCGGCGAAATCTGCCCGTCGACTTTTTCGAAACGCGTGTTCAACTCAGGCCACAGATGTTTCTGGGCGCCCGCCGGGTACTCGTAGAAACCGCCACCGGCAGCCTTGCCCGGACGCTTGTATTCGTTGAGCAGCAAGTCAATCACGGCGAATGCCGGATGTTCTATCAGCGGTTTGCCTTCTGCGTGCAGGTCCTTGGCGGTTTGCAGGCGGATATGGCTCATCAGGCTGAGGGAAACTTCGTCAGAGATCGCCAGCGGTCCTACAGGCATGCCGGCCTTGCGCGCTTCAGTCTCGATCATCGCCGCGTTCACGCCTTCGCCCAGCATGGCGATGCCTTCATTGGTAAAGGTACCGAACACCCTTGAGGTGAAGAAACCACGGCTGTCGTTGACCACAATCGGGGTTTTCTTGATTTGCAGGACGAAATCGAACCCGCGGGCCAGGGTTTCATCGCTGGTATTGGCGCCCTTGATGATCTCCACCAGCGGCATTTTTTCCACGGGGCTGAAGAAATGCAGGCCGATGAACTTGCTCTGGTCGGGCACGGCGCAAGCCAGGCCGCTGATCGGCAAGGTCGAGGTGTTGGAGGCGATCACCGCGTGCGCGCCGACGACTTTCTGGGCGGCCAGCGAGACCTTGGCCTTCAACTCACGATCTTCGAACACGGCCTCGATGATCAGGTCGCAACCGGCGAGATCGGCATCGCTTTCGCTGGGTTGAATGCGTGACAGCACGGTGTCGCGTTGCTCGATGCTCATTTGTCCGCGAGCGACTTTCTTGTCCAGCAGCGCCGCCGAATGCGCCTTGCCCTTCTGCGCCGCGGCGAGGTTGATGTCCTTGAGCACCACCTCGATACCGGCCGATGCGCTGACAAATGCAATACCGGCGCCCATCATCCCGGCACCGAGCACGCCGACCTTGCGGGTGACATAAGGCGTAAACCCTTTAGGCCGCGAGCCACCGGCATTGATTTCGTTGAGCTGGAACCAGAACGTGCCAATCAGGTTCTTCGAGACCTGGCCGGTGGTCAGTTCGGTGAAATAACGGGTTTCGATCAGGTGCGCCGTGTCGAAATCCACCTGGGCGCCCTCGACCGCCGCACAGAGGATTTTCTCCGGCGCGGGCATCGTGCCCTGGGTTTTGCTGCGCAGGATCGACGGCGCAATCGCCAGCATCTGCGCGACTTTCGGGCTTGACGGTGTGCCGCCCGGAATCTGGTAGCCCTTCACATCCCAGCGCTGCACCACCACCGGGTTGGCGTGAATCCACGCCCGCGCCTTGGCCAGCAGGTCTTCGTGATCGGTCGCCAATTCGTCGATCAACCCAGCCTGCAACGCCTGTTGCGGACGAACTTTCTTGCCTTCGAGCAAATACGGCAGGGCCTTTTCGATCCCGAGCATGCGCACCATGCGCACCACGCCACCGCCGCCCGGCAGCAGGCCGAGGGTGACTTCCGGCAGGCCGAGTTGCACCGATGGATTGTCCAGTGCCACGCGATGATGGCAGGCCAGGCAGATTTCCCAGCCGCCGCCGAGTGCCGCGCCGTTGATCGCCGCGACCACAGGCTTGCCGAGGGTTTCCAGGGTGCGCAACTGCCCCTTGAGGGTCAGCACCATGTCGTAGAAGGCTTTGGCTTCAGGCTTGCCGACCTTGATCAGTTCATTGAGGTCGCCGCCGGCAAAGAAGGTTTTCTTGGCCGAGGTAATGATCACCCCGGCGATGCTGTCTTTATCGGCCACCAGGCGCGCAACACAGTCAGCCATGGCCTCGCGGTACACCGCGTTCATGGTGTTGGCGCTCTGGCCCGGCATGTCGATGGTCAGGACAACGATCTGGTCCTGGCCTTTTTCGTAACGAATGGCTTCGCTCATATCTAGGTTCCTTGAAGTCCGGACTCAGAGGCGTTCGATGATGCTGGCAATACCCATGCCGCCGCCGACACACAGGGTCGCGAGACCGTAGCGCAGGTGTCGGGCCTCCAGTTCATCGAGCAGCGTGCCGAGAATGGCGCAACCGGTGGCGCCCAGCGGATGGCCCATGGCGATGGAACCGCCGTTGACATTGACCTTGTCCGGATCGATGGCCATGTCCTTGATGAATTTCAACACCACCGAAGCGAACGCCTCGTTGACCTCGAACAGATCGATGTCTTCGACCCGCAGCCCGGCCTTGGCCAACGCCTTGCGGGTCGCCGGCGCGGGGCCGGTGAGCATGATGGTCGGGTCGGTGCTGGTGACCGCCGTGGCGACAATCCGCGCCCGTGGCTGCAAGCCCAGCGCCCGCCCCTTGGCTTCGGAGCCGATGAGCATCAGCGCCGCGCCATCGACAATCCCGGAACTGTTGCCGGGTGTGTGCACATGATTGATCCGCTCCACATGGCTGTAGACCCGCAGTGCGGTGGCATCGAAGCCCATCTGCCCCATCATCTCGAAACTCGGTTTGAGCTTGCCCAGGCCTTCCAGGGTTGATTCGGCGCGGATGAACTCATCGTGATCGAGCAGGATGATGCCGTTCTGGTCCTGCACCGGCACCAGCGACTTGTTGAACGAGCCGTCGGCCCGTGCCCGCGCAGCCTTTTGCTGGGAATGCAGCGCGTAGGCATCGACATCCTGGCGGCTGAAGCCTTCAAGGGTGGCGATCAGGTCGGCGCCCACGCCCTGTGGTGTGAAGTGACTGTGCAGATTGGTCGCCGGATCCAGCGCCCAGGCACCGCCGTCGCTGCCCATCGGCACCCGGGACATCGACTCGACGCCACCGACCACCACCAGGTCTTCGAAGCCTGAGCGCACCTTCATCGCGCCGAGGTTGACTGCCTCAAGCCCCGAAGCGCAGAAACGGTTGATCTGTACGCCCGCCACACTGACATCCCAGTCGGCCACCTGAGCGGCCGTCTTGGCGATGTCAGAACCTTGATCGCCGATCGGCGTCACGCAGCCGAGCACCACGTCATCGACCTGGCTGGTGTCCAGCGCCGTGCGCTGTTGCAGCGCGGTCAGCAACCCGGCAACCAGGTTCACCGGTTTGACACTGTGCAAGGCGCCATCGGCCTTGCCTTTGCCACGGGGCGTGCGTAACGCGTCGAAAATCAATGCTTGGGTCATGACATCCTCGAACCGCAGTGCAGGTGGGTAAATACCGAGTGCCCACTGTTGGCCCGAGCCGGGTTTGATTCAATGACCGCAGCGCTCACAGACGTTGACGCACACGCTCAGACGGACGGTAGTCAGCTACCGGTTTAACCGTTTCAGGACACCAAGCTGTCTAGCCAAAGGGCGGCAAAGAAGCTGGCAATAGGCCTCATGCCTTTTTTAAAGCAAATCGCAAGGACACCATACTAAATGGATCTAAACCAAGCGCAGCGCGGGCTCTAAGGTGAACTTGTACGAAGTTGTCGTCGGGTTTTGCCGAGGCGCTCGTCACTACAGGAAGTGCAACGCGCTGCCGACATGGAGCTATGCAGGCAGGCATCAGGAAATAACAATAAAGGCGGTCAAGCCATGTTCAAACAATCGAAAGTACGTCAAGCCGGGCTCATCCTTTTTGCCACCACGCTGTTGTTGATATTGCCGAACCTGACCAAGGTCATCGGCTAGTCGCGTCTAAAAGATACGGCGTCACAGTTTTTTCAATTGCCACTATCAAAATGTGACTGGCCCGCTACCCGGGCCAGCGTGGCTGTGCCAACCTTGATGGCACTTCCACGACATGGACGGCAATCACTTGAAAATGCTCATTCTGCTCGGGGCCCTGCTGTTCGGCTCGCCCCTGTATGCCGCACAGCTGAACCTGGAGCTGGGCGCGAACAATCGCACCTGGCAGACCGAGGAATTGCTCAAGCACCCTCAGGCTCAAACCATCAGCATCAGCAACGACGTTTCCTACAAACGGGACATGAGCTACCGCGCCGTGCCGCTGTCCGCACTGCTGACCGGTATAAAGCCTGACGACCACCTGCAAGCCGTGGCCCTGGATGGCTTTGCCGCCGAAATGAGCGCTGCGCCGCTGCTCAATACCCAGGGCGCACGGGCGTGGCTGGCGATTGAAGACCCGGCCAAACCCTGGCCACCGCTGTCCGCAGACAAGCCGGGGGCCGGGCCGTTCTATCTGGTCTGGACCAACCCGCAGGCCGGCAACATCAGCCCTGAACAATGGCCGTTCCAGGTAGCGAGCATCAAGCGCCTGGCGCCCGTGGCCGAACGCTTTCCCGCCCTGCTGCCCGATCCGGCCCTGAAGGCGGATGATCCAGTGAACAAGGGTTTTGCCTTGTTCCAGAAGAATTGCCTGGCCTGTCATCGACTCAATGGCGCCGGGGACGCGCAGTTCGGGCCGGACCTGAATATTCCGTACAACCCGACCGAGTATTTCGGCGCGGACTTCCTCAAACGCTACATCCGCGACCCACAGAGTTTGCGTCAGTGGCCACAGGCGAAAATGCCCGGGTTTTCAGCCGAAGTGTTGCCAGATGGGGATCTGGGGATGCTGGTGGGGTATTTGCAGCATATGGTTGGGCGCAAGGTTAAGCCCTGAGACTTGTGCTGCATGGACTGGCCTCTTCGCGAGCAAGCCCGCTCCCACATTGGAATTGCTGTGCATGCCGCAGATCAAATGTGGGAGCGGGCTTGCTCGCGAAGCGGTATCCCCGATTCTACTGTTGCTGCACCAAGATCACCGGCGCCGGTGTCGGTGAAACCCGCACCTTGGCATGCATCTGCTCACACCCGCCGCCCCGACGCATTCCGCGCACCGGGCAGGCATCCAGGTAATCCAGGCCCACCGCCAGTTTCAGGTGACGTTCCGGCCGGGCCAGTTCGTTGGTCACGTCAAAGCTGTACCAGGCATCATCCAGCCAGGCTTCGGCCCAAGCGTGGCTGGCCAGGTGTTCGCAGTTTTCGCTGTACAGATAACCCGACACATAACGCGCGGGAATGCCCAGGCTGCGGGTGCAGGCGAGAAACGCGTGGGTGTGGTCCTGGCACACGCCGGAACGTCCGGCAAAGGCCTGGGCCGCGCTGGTGTCCACTTCCGTGGAGCCCGGCGTATAGGTCATGTGCTGGTTGAGACCATGCATCAGATCGATCAGCGCCGTGCGGTCGCGGCGTTGCTTGCACGCCTTCTCGGCGAATGCACGCAGGCCGGCGTCTGCTTCGGTCAGGCGAGTGAAACGCAGAAACGGCAGTGCCGACTGGCTCTCGTGTTCGGCCTCGCGCAATTCGTCGATATCCACCTGGCCACGGGCGCCGATGATGATTGCTTCGTGCGGCTCGTCCATGGTCAACACGTGCAGGATGTTGCCAAACGGATCGAGTTGCGCGCGCACCGGGCGCGGCAAGTCGAGCTGCCAGCTGAGCACGTGCTGGCGCTCGCTGTCGTGAGGAGTCAGTCGCAGGTACTGGATGCTCGCCCGCACCTTGTCTTCGTAGTGATAGGTGGTTTCGTGGCTAATGGAAAGTCTCATGCGGCCTCCAGATAAGAACTGTGAATCGCGTTACCCAACTGACGCACCAGCGGGATGAACTCGGTCAGCCAGGCGTGCAGGCCTTCTTCGAGAATTTCATGGATGCCGGTGTAGCGCAGGCGCGCGTCCATTTCTGCCGCCAGGCGCTGTGCGGGACGACCGTTGGCTCCCGGCAATTGCGCGAGAATCTGGTCGATCTCTTCGGTGCAGGCACGCAAGGATCGCGGTACATCGGCCCGCAGTAACAGCAATTCGGCGACATGCCGGGCACCAGGGGCATCGCGGTAGATTTCCGTGTAGGCCTCGAACGACGACAACGCCCGCAACAACGCGCTCCATTGGTAATACGCGTGAGCGGTGCCATCGCTGACCGCCTCGGCCTGATCGCCGGCCATTTCGTAGCGGGCATCGAGCAGCCGCAAAGTGTTGTCCGCCCGTTCGATAAAGGTCCCCAGACGGATGAAGCGAAACGCATCGTTACGCATGATGGTGCCGTAGGACGCGCCCCGGAACAGGTGGGAACGTTCCTTGATCCACTCGCAGAAACGGCTCATGCCGTAGCGACTCAAGCCCTGTTCGGCAATGCCGCGAATCTCCAGCCAGGTGGCATTGATGTTTTCCCACATGTCGGCGGTGATGCGCCCACGCACCGCATGGGCGCTGGCCCGCGCGGCCCCGAGGCAGCTGTAGATGCTCGCCGGGTTGGCCGCATCCAGGGCGAAGAAATGCAGCAGCCGTTCGGCATGCAATTCGCCATGGCGCTCCAGGTAATCGTCAAGGGTGCCGGTGATCAACAGCGGCATGGCCAGCTCGTGCAAACCGTCGCCACGGCCATCCTGTGGCATCAACGACAGCGAATAACTGATGTCGAGCATCCGTGCGAGGTTTTCCGCCCGCTCCAGGTAACGCGACATCCAATACAAATCCGAGGCAGTTCTACTTAACATGGCAGGCTTCCTTTAATCCTCGACCACCCAGGTGTCCTTGGTTCCGCCACCCTGGGACGAATTGACCACCAGGGAGCCTTCACGCAGGGCGACACGGGTCAAGCCGCCGGGCACAACCCGGGTTTCACGACCCGACAGGACAAACGGCCGCAAGTCGATGTGGCGTGGCGCGATGCCGTTTTCGACAAAAGTCGGACAGGTCGACAGCGACAGCGTCGGTTGCGCGATATACGCATGGGGCTTGGCGATGATGCGCGCGCGAAAGGCTTCGATTTCCGCCGCCGTCGCCGCCGGCCCCACCAGCATTCCGTACCCGCCGGAGCCTTGGGTTTCCTTGACTACCAGTTCTGGAAGATTGGCCAGCACGTGGGAAAGTTCAGACGGATTACGGCACTGCCAGGTCGGCACGTTCTTCAGGATTGGTTCTTCATCGAGGTAGAAACGGATCATGTCGGTAACGAACGGGTACACCGACTTGTCGTCCGCCACCCCTGTGCCGATCGCATTGGCCAGCACCACGTTGCCGGAACGGTAGGACGACAGCAGCCCCGGCACGCCGAGCATCGATTCCGGATTGAACGCCAGCGGATCGAGGAAGGCGTCGTCGAGGCGACGATAAATCACGTCGACCGCTTTTGGCCCGTCAGTGGTGCGCATGTAGACCTTGTCGTCACGCACGAACAAGTCCGCGCCTTCCACCAGTTCCACACCCATTTCCCGTGCGAGAAACGCATGCTCGAAGAACGCACTGTTGAATCGGCCAGGCGTCAGCACCACCACGCTCGGGTTATCGATCGGGCTGGAGCTTTTCAGGGTGTCGAGCAGCAGGTTCGGGTAATGGTCGATAGGCGCAATGCGTTGCGCCGCGAACAGTTCGGGGAACAGGCGCATCATCATCTTGCGGTCTTCGAGCATGTAGCTGACGCCGCTGGGCGTACGCAGATTGTCTTCGAGCACGTAATAGGTGCCATCGCCGTCACGCACCAGATCGACGCCGGAGATGTGCGAATAGATATCGCGGTGCAGATCCAGCCCTTGCATCGCCAACTGATACTGCTCGTTGGCCAGCACCTGTTCGGCCGGAATGATGCCGGCCTTGATGATGCGCTGCTCATGGTAGAGGTCGGCGAGGAACATGTTCAACGCCTTGACCCGCTGGATGCAGCCGCGCTCGACAATCCGCCATTCGCTGGCGGGGATGCTGCGGGGGATGGTGTCGAAGGGAATCAGGCGCTCTGTGCCCTGCTCGTCCCCGTAGAGCGTGAAGGTAATCCCGGCGCGATGAAACAACAGATCGGCCTCGCGTCGCCGTTGTGCCAGAAGCTCGTCAGGCGTCTCGGCCAGCCAACGGGCAAACTCCCGATAATGCGGGCGGACCTGGCCGCCGGCATCGTACATCTCATCAAAACAGGTGCGGATCATGCCGTACTCCTTGTCACTCGGACGTCCAGACCTTCGCAAGGCCCGTGCCATCGGCATAAACGCTTATATTTCAATCGGTTGGATAATCAATGCGCAGGCGCCGCACCAATCCTGTGCGACAAATGCCCCAACCTGATTGCCCCCGCTTCATTGCAAGGCGTGATAGACGCCTGTCACCAGCATAGTCCGTAGGAGCCGGCTTGCTGGCGAAGGGCCGTTAAGTCATGTGTTGTTCTTCGAGGACGCCATCGCTGGCAAGCCAGCTCCTACCAGGTCGTGTTGAATTAATTGGCGGTAATAATGAAAACGGCCAACCCGAGGGTCAGCCGTCAACGCTGTTTGTCACTGATCATAATGTTATGCGAGTCGCCCTCGTACCTCCTGTTTCACACCCCAGCCTTCGATGATTCCGCCCAGCGGCTCAACGACAGCCTCGAAACCCTGTTCGAAATCGCCGATGTCGTCGTAGGTGGCATACATGACTTTGCATAATTCCAGCGCCCAGGCACCGTCGTCACGCACACTGACTTGGGCATCCAGGGATTCACCACGGTGGAAATGACCTGCCGCCCTGCGCGCCCGCTCCTCGTCCGGGAAAATGGCGTAGAACTCGATGGGATGAAAACGTGAAAAGTCAAAACCGCCTTCTTTCATGCGGCGCAGAACGCTGCTGCTGATGTCTTCTTGATAGGCTGTGCTCATGAAACGTCCTCCTCAAAACGATGGATAGACTTTCCGTACTCCCTCACCCGCAACCGAACAGCGCGAGCGACGGCAACCGATGTGCCGGCGGGAAACAAGCATGGAGCTGACAAGACCAGACCTTAGCGATCCATTCGCTGATCTCGCTTGCAGAGTAGCCCCAAGATAGAGCCTCTGCCAAGGTCTGGATGTGAATGCGACAGCTGTCGTTCAGATTGGAGTAATGCCGAGGATTTGAATGCTGTTCTGGGACTTGAGTTCTTTGACGCTCGCGTCGCTGGTCCGCCCCTCCAAATCGTTCAGATCCAGTTCGGCGGCGACAGGAAGAAGCCGGGCCTTGATGAGCTTGGCAGCCTGCTCTTTATCTGGGCACTCGTCGCACTCAAAGACTTCGTTGATGGTCTCGCCATGATCATCCACGAAAGTGATTCTCCACTTTTGCATTGGTGCCTCCTCGATAAAACCCATGGATGGGCTTACCTCTATCTCGACCTTGTTAGCTGGCTAATTGTTCCGGTGGATCTGCACCCATCGCAGATCTCTGTAGGAGCGAGCCTGCTCGCGAAAAACTTGAGAACGCCGCGTTAAATCAGACATCCCGCGTCATCGTTCACGTCCATCGCGAGCAGGCTCGCTCCTACAGGTCTGTGTTTCAACCCATCAGTCGTTGCTTGGCTTGTTCACTGCCTGCAACACGTATTGCGGCAAGGCGAACGCACCGATGTGGATTTCTGGATTGTAGTAGCGGGTGATGATGCCGCTGCCCGTGAAACGCTGTTGCAGGGTTTCGCGGGACAACTTGCGATAAGCGGTATTGGTCGCGCCCCAGGCAAAGGTCATCGAGCCGCCGATGTAGGTCGGCACGGCGGCCTGGTAGAAGTGCCAGTCCGGGAACAGGCTGCGCAGGCGACCGGCGGTGGTCTTCACTTCTTCGATCTGCATGAACGGCGTGCCGTTCTGGGTCACCAGGATGCCGCCTTCGTTCAGGCAGCGGCGGCAGGCCTGGTAGAAGTTTTCCGAGAACAGCACTTCGCCCGGCCCGATCGGGTCGGTGGAGTCGGAAATGATCACGTCGAATTTTTCAGTGGTGGTGGCGACGAAACGCATGCCGTCGTCGATCACCAGGTTCAGGCGTGGATCATCGAATGCACCCTTGGAGTGGTTCGGCAGGAATTCCTTGCACATGTCGACCACGGTGCCGTCGATTTCGACCATGGTGATGTGCTCGACACTGCGGTGCTTGGCCACTTCACGCAACATGCCGCCGTCACCGCCGCCGATGATCAACACGCGCTTGGCGGTGCCATGGGCGAGGATCGGCACGTGGGTGAGCATTTCGTGATAGATGAATTCGTCGGCTTCGGTGGTCTGGATCACGCCGTCCAGCGCCATCACCCGGCCCATGCGCGGGTTTTCGAAGATCACCAGGTGCTGGTGTTCGGTGCGCACTTCGTGCAGCAGTTTTTCCATGCGAAAACGCTGGCCATAGCCTTCGTAGAGGGTTTCCAGGTAGTCGCTGGTGGGGATGTTGCTCATGGGAAGTGCTCCGATGAATGCGGGTGGCAACGGACGGTTACCCGCCCATGATGGCCATTCGAATGTCTCGATTGACCGGGAAAGGCGCGCATTCTACGTCGCGGAACATGACAGGTCGAATGTGGGAGCGGGCTTGCTCGCGAAGGCGTGGTGTCAGTCGCTATCAAGGTTGACTGATCCACCGCTTTCGCGAGCAAGCCCGCTCCCACAGGGTCAGGGTTGTTAGTGGGAAATCCGTCAGAGTTTGACATTGCCCCGCGGCCCGGCGATGGCCCAGATGATCAGTCCCAGCACTGGCAACAGCGCGATCAACAGTACCCAGAGGACTTTGGCCCCGGTCCCGACGCTGCTTTTGAATACGTTGATGATGGCCCAGATATCCAGGGCAAAAATGATCAAGGCAACCAGACTGTTGAACGTGGAACCCATGGTGACGCTCCTGAAGAGTGATTTGCCCTCTTAGGATAGACGGTCGTCGCGAGGGTTCCCTTTTATTGACAGTATTTGGCTATCAGACGTGGATCGCTACTTTCAGGGCTTCCAGGGATGGCGCGGCGGCGATGCCGACTTCTGCGCACAATTGCAGCACGCGTGGCACGTCATTGCCGTAGACCAGGACCACCTGCAACTCGTCATCGAGCAACTGGCTGAAGTTCATCAGCGTGTAGCCGCCGTTTTCCTTGCTCAGGCTGCTCATCTGCACCTGGATGCGGTTGAGCGCGGTCAGGGCTTCGGTCTTGGCCAGTTGCTTGGGCTTGAGATTGAACTCCACGCCCGGGCCGAACGAGGCAACGACCTGAGCGAACAGGTCCATGTAGGTGTCAGCCTGGAACAGTACCGTTTCCGGCAGGCTGCCGACTACCACCCACTCCCCGAGCGGGATCGGGAAAGTGTCATCGTAGTTGATGTCCGCGTTGGCGCTCAGAAAAGCCTGCGGATCGGCGTAGGCCTGGGCTGCTTCATCCGCGACCTTGAGGATTTCGTCATCGCCCATGCACCCGGAGCTGATTTTGCTGATGAGTTCGACGAGTGCGGCTTTCATGGGGCGGATCCTGTAGCGAGGGGAGTTTTGAGGGCGCGAAGGATAGCGCATTACTGAGTGAAATGCGGACCTGTGGCGAGGGGGCTTGCCCCCGTTCGGCTGCGCAGCAGTCGTAAACCCGGCAGACGCGGTTTATCTGAATTCCGCCATTGGGGCCGCTTCGCGACCCAACGGGGGCAAGCCCCCTCGCCACAAAAGCACCCACACCACAGGATGACGCATCAGCCCAGCAGTTTTTCCAGCTGCGCAACGGTATCGGAAGCCCCCATGGTCTTGGCCGCGTCCAGCGCGGTGATGCCATTGGCGTCCTTGGCTTTCGGGTCGGCGCCCTTGCTGATCAGGTAATCGACCACTTCGACGCGGTTGAACATCGCCGCCATCATCAGCGCCGTGCGGCCATCGAAGGACGAACCTTCAACCTGCGCGCCACCCTCGACCAAGGCCTTGATCACCGCCAGGTCGCCCTTGAAGGCGGCGCCGGCAATCGGGCTCTGACCGTTGTCGTTGCGGATCTCCGGGTCGGCCTTGTGCTCCAGCAGGACTTTTACCGTGTCCACATGACCGTGGTACGCGGCCAGCATCAACAAGGTATCGCCCTTGTGGTTACGCAGGTTCGGCGGCAAACCCTTGGTCAGCAGCGCGGCCATCATTGCCGCATCGCCCTCCCGTGCCTTGTTGAATACCTGTTCGGCAAATTCGGCGGCTTCTTCGGGGGTCATCTGGCGGCTTTTGTCTGACATTGGGCACTCCCTTTTCTGTCATTCGTAAAAGCCGACAGTTTCCCGAGCGCCCCCCGCACTGTCACTTGTTTTTTCTCATGGGCCACCATAGCCAGATTCAATAGCGGTACTTGCCACCGTGAATATCAGTCAACAATTGTTCCGTGACCTGCACGTAAGTCTGGGTCCCCGGCAGCCAGGCATAGATCGGGTCATCTCCCGTTCTACCCGGGTCGAAAGCTTCGTCCTTGAGTCGGGTCTTCTGATATTTGAACGTCCCGGTGGTTTCCATTTTCACTTTCACCCGCAGGAACAACGGCACCGCATAGGCCGGCATTTGCTCACGGGCGAAGGCCAGCAGTTCGCTGAAATCCAGGGTGGCCAAGGACTCGGCGGGGGTGATCGCCGCCATGCCGGCGCGGCCATTGGTATTGCGGATTTCAACGCCATAGGCCACGGCTTCGGAAATATGCGGGTGTTGCAGGAGGATGTTTTCGACCTCGGTGGTCGAGACGTTTTCGCCTTTCCAGCGGTAGGTGTCACCCAGGCGGTCGACAAATTGCGCATGCCCAAAGCCGATGTTGCGCAACAGGTCGCCGGTGTTGAAGTAACGGTCACCTTTCTGGAAGACATCGTGGAGCACGACCTTGGCGGTTTTCTGCGGATCGGTGTAGCCGTCCAGCGGTGCCTTGTCGTCGATTTTTGCCAGCAACAACCCCTGCTCGCCCTTGGCGACCTTGCGCATCAGGCCATTGGCCTCGCGGATCGGTGCACCGCTGTCGTGGTCGTACGCCACCAGCTCCCAGGACATCAGGGAAAAACCGATGGTGTTGTTGAAATTCAGAATGTTGGTGAACCCGATATTGCCGTCGCTGGCGGCGTACAGCTCACAGATGTGATTCACCGCAAAGCGGGTCTTGAACTCGTTCCAGGCACCGGGACGCAGGCCATTGCCGATCATCTTCTTCACGTCGTGCTGGCTGTCATCGGCGCTCGGCGATTGATCGACCAGGTAGCGGCACAGTTCGCCGACATAACCGATGGTGGTCGCCCGGTACTTGCGCACGTCGTTCCAAAATTGACTGGCGCTGAATTTGCGGCGGATGGCGAACCCGCTGGCACCACTGACGGCCGAACCCCAGCACACGCACAGGCCCGTGGCGTGGTACAGCGGCAAGGTGCAATAGACGACATCGTCCGGGCGCATGTCCAGGGCGATCATGCCGAAACTCGCAGAGCTGCGCATCCAGCGGCCATGCTTGAACACACCCGCCTTGGGCAGCCCGGTGGTGCCTGAGGTGTAAATATAGAAGCAGGGATCATCGAAGAAAATCTGCTGGCTGCTGGCCGGGTTGTCAGTGTCGTCGTCAAGACTGACAGTCATCAGGTTGATAAAACCTTCAGGCGCGATACCCGGTTGGCGCGAAGTGTCCTGATCGGCGACGAACCAGGTGCGCGCAGTCTTGATCGCCACTCGGTCACACACCTCCAGGTACGCCGGGACCAACTCCTCACCGACAATGATCGCCACCGGCGCCACCAGATTCACGCTGTGCACCAGGGTGTCGCGGGTCTGCGAGGTATTGAGCAACGCACTGATCGCACCGACCTTGGCCACTGCCAGAATCGTCACCAGCAGTTCGGGGCGATTCTCGATGAAGACCGCTACCACATCACGCTTGCCGATGCCTTGGTCGATCAGGTGATGGGCGATGCGGTTGGCCCATTGGTTGACCTCGGAGTAACTGAGCGTTACGTCGCCTTGCAACAGCGCCGGGCCATCCGGATTGCGCAATGTGGCTTGCTCGAAACTCCAGCCCAAACCACACGGTTGGGTCGGGTCCTTGACGTTGGCGACCTTCATGCCCTTCACCACCCGGGGGATGGCTTTGGCGATGGAAGGCAGCTTGCGGAGCATCATGCCCCAGGTAATCGTGTCGTGCGACGTGCGGCTCATGATGCTCCCGTTCGATCTTTTTTTATTGTCGGGCGGCGGTGACTGAACCCGAAAATACGTCAACGGTTCTTGAGCTGTACACGCGGTTTTTGAAATGTTTTGTATCCGCGATCTTGATCCGCGATCTTGATCCGCGGCAGCGTTGCGCGAAGGTGATCCCGTGCACGCCCATTGGTTCCATCGAGTCGCCGACCTACCTGCAAAATGCAGGATGCACGATGGCCATTCATGCAGATTGCACGAAAGCAAAAATCACCAATAATCGTAACTTATTGATTTTAATAAATATTATTTAACCAACAATACTGGCACAAAGGCTGCAACCGTCTCTCCATGCTTGCCATTCAAGTCATCACGGAGCCGAACGACATGAGCCTCATTCAGGAAAAATTTTCGTCCTTGTTCTCCAACTTCGCAGTCACTACCCGGGACCGTCCTGATGGCGGGATTCTGCTGACCTTGCACAGCGCCGACGGCAGAGAATTCAAACGCTCGATCTCTTACCAGCAATTGCACAATGGCGACCAACTGACGTGGGTCATCAGTGCGATTCGCCGCGACCTTGCCGAACAAGCCAGTGAATTGCCGCAGATTTCCCTGCTGCAAAGCCAGCAACGGTTCGCGCTGCCGACCTATCACTCGCTGTAAAAAAATGTGGGAGCGGGCTTGCTCGCGAAGAGGGAGTGTCAGTCAACATCAACGTTGAATGACACACCGCTTTCGCGAGCAAGCTCGCTCCCACCGTTTGTATGGTGTTTAGAATGTAGAGGGTTCTATCCGCGCAAAGCTGTCCACGGTGACATGCCCCGCCAATTCGCCGCCGTCACGGGCCAGGCCGCACGTTGCCATCCCCGCCGCACGCGCGGCATCCAGCTCTTCGACAATGTCAGACAGAAACAGAATCTGCCCCGCCTTGATGTTGATCGCTTGCGTGATGTTGGCGTAGGACTGCGCTTCCCGTTTGGGCCCCGACGTCGTGTCGAAGTAACCGCTGAACAGCGGCGTCAAATCCCCCGCTTCCGAGCAACCGAAGATCAACTGCTGCGCCTGGATCGAGCCCGAGGAATAAACGAACAGTTGATAGCCGCTCTGGTGCCAGCGCTTGAGCGCTTCAACGGCGTCCGGGTACACATGCCCCTTCAACTGCCCGGCCTGATAGCCCTGCTCCCAAACCATTCCCTGCAACGCTTTCAACGGCGTGGCCTTGCGGTCTTCGGCAATCCAGCCCAGCAGGATCTCGACAACGCGCTCGACGTCGGCGCCCGGCTCGTTGCTGTCCCGGCGCACGGCGTCCAGTTGTGCGGCCACGTCTGCGCGCCCGGCCTGTTCACGAACGAAGTCCGGCAGATGCCTGGCCGCGTAAGGAAACAGCACGTCGAAGACAAAACTCACCGCGCTGGTGGTGCCTTCGATGTCGGTGAGAATCGCTTTGATCGGCATCGACTCAGTCCTCAAGACACGGGAATTGGCTGGCGATGTCTTCGCCGGTGAAATTGGCCACCCAGCCTTCCGGGTTATTGAACAGGCGGATCGCGACAAAATGCGGGTGCTCGCCCATGTCGAACCAGTGTTTGGTACCGGCCGGCACCGAGATCAGATCGTTCTTCTCGCAGAGCACCGCGTAGACGTAATCGTCGATGTGCAGGGTGAACAAACCACGCCCGGCGACGAAAAATCGTACTTCATCTTCGCCGTGGCGGTGTTCGTTGAGGAACTTGGCGCGCAGCTCGGCTTTTTGCGGGTGATCGCTGTTGAGGCTGATCACGTCGACGGTGATGTAACCGCGCTCGGTCATCAACTGGTCGATTTGCGCCTGGTAGGCGCCAATCACTTCTTCCTGAGTGGCACCCGGCTGGATTTTCGCCGCCGCTTGCCAGCGGTCGAAACGCACGCCCTGCTCGGCCAGGGTCGAGGCGATGTCTTCGAAATGGGTCAGCACCTTGTTGGGAATCTCAGGGCTGGAGACGTGATAAACGGACAGGCTGCTCATCAGGGCAACTCCTTAACGGTTCATGCTTTAAAGAGCGAGCGCATCTTCAACTCGCACTCGAACAAAAATTCAAAGGCCTCGATCTGCCGCAGGGCATCACTCATGCGCGCGCCCCAGGTGTACAGGCCATGGCCGCGGATCAGGTAGCCGACGCAATCGGGATGGGCGTCAAGCCAAGGCTGCACCTTGGCGGCCAGGCGCGCAATGTCCTGGTCGTTGTCGAAAATCGGCACGCGCACCCGGGATTCGTGGGTCGTCACACCGCTGAAGGCCTTTTGCAGTTCGTAGTCTTCGAACTCGATGAAGTCTTGCGGCGTCAGGCGCGACAGCACGGTGGCATTCACCGAATGGGTGTGCAGCACCGCGCCGATCTCGGGGCGCCAGCTGTAGAGCTGAGTGTGCAACAGGGTTTCGGCGGACGGTTTCTTGCCCGGCTCCAGGCTGTTGCCTGACAGGTCGGTGGCCAGCACGTCGTCCAGGCCCAGTTGCCCCTTGTGCTTGCCGGACACGGTCAGCAAGGCTTCGGTCGGCGACAGGCGGGTCGAGTAATTGCTGCTGGTGGCCGGCGACCAACCGCGGCCGTACAGAAAACGCCCGGCGTCGATGATTTCCTGGGCGAGTTGTTCACGGGTAAGGCTCATGGCCTGTCCTCTTGCATACATGTGGCAATGATAACGGTAGCCGCGACGGCTGCGAGGCTGGCAATACTAAAGGTCAAGGCGGCGCCGAGGGCATTCCAGCTGTAGCCGGAATACAACGCGCCCAACGCACCGCCGGTGCCGGCCAATGCGGCATACAGCGCCTGACCCTGGCCTTGCTGGCGCGCACCGAAACTACGTTGCACGAATGAAATGGCAGCGGCGTGAAAGCTGCCGAATGTCGCCGCGTGCAGCACCTGGGCAACCAACAAGACCCAAAGGAATTCGGCGAACGACCCGAGCAGCAACCAACGTAGCGCCGCCAACAGAAAACTCGCCATCAGCACCCGGCGCAGGGAAAACCGCGCGAGGATCTTGCTCATGGCCAAAAACATCAAGACTTCAGCGACCACGCCAACCGCCCAGAGCATGCCGATCACGCCACGGCTGTAACCCAGACGCTCAAGATGCAGGGTCAAGAACGTGTAGTAAGGCCCATGGCTCATCTGCATCAGCGCCACGCACGCGTAAAACGCCAATACGCCGGGGTTGCGCAACTGCTTGAAAAATCCCTCCCCCGCCACCCGGTTGCCCGGCGCCGGTTGGGCGTTGGGCACCCACAGGCTGCTGAGCACGATACCGGCCAGGATCAGCACCAGCGCCACCGGGTAGATATCCAGGCTCAGCCATTCGAACAGCCGACCCAGCGCGACCACGGTGATGATGAAACCGATCGAGCCCCACAGGCGGATTTGGCTGTAGCGCGAGGTCTGGCCCTGCAAGTGCGCCAGGGTGATGACTTCGAACTGCGGCAACACTGCGTGCCAGAAGAACGCATGCAAGGCCATGACCATCGCCAGCCAGGCGTAGGTCTTGCTGACGAAGATCAGCGAAAAGGTCAGCAGCGTGCACACCGCGCCGAAGCGCACGATGGCCAGGCGGCGGCCGGTGTAATCGCCCAGCCAGCCCCAGATATTCGGCGCCACGCAGCGCATCAGCATCGGGATCGCCACCAGTTCGCCGATGCGCGCGGCACTAAAGCCCAGGTGATCGAAGTACAGCGCCAGAAAAGGCGCTGTCGAACCGAGCAAGGCGAAATAGAACAGATAGAAACTGGAGAGCCGCCAGTACGGGAGCGCCGCAACCGCCATCAGACGGCTGCGACCAGGAAGTCAGCCATTTACAGCTGACCCAGCACCGGCGTGCTCACACGCACATCGGCGTTCTGCCCACGGTGACGCAGCAGGTGATCCATCAGCACGATGGCCATCATTGCCTCGGCAATCGGCGTGGCGCGGATGCCGACGCACGGATCGTGACGGCCCTTGGTGATCACTTCCACCGGGTTGCCATGAATATCGATGGAACGGCCCGGCGTGGTGATGCTCGACGTCGGCTTCAGCGCCAGGTGCGCAACGATGGGTTGACCGGAGGAGATACCGCCGAGAATGCCGCCGGCGTTGTTGCTGAGGAAACCTTGCGGGGTCATTTCATCGCGATGCTCGGTACCGCGCTGGGCAACGCTGGCGAAACCGGCGCCGATTTCCACGCCCTTGACCGCGTTGATGCTCATCAGCGCATGGGCCAACTCGGCGTCGAGTCGGTCGAAAATCGGCTCGCCCAGGCCCGGCATCACGCCTTCGGCGACCACGGTGATTTTCGCGCCGACCGAATCCTGGTCGCGGCGCAACTGATCCATATAGGCTTCCAGTTCCGGCACTTTGTCCGGGTCCGGGCTGAAGAAGGCGTTCTGCTCCACCGACTCCCAAGTCTTGAACGGGATTTCAATCGGCCCCAGCTGGCTCATGTAGCCGCGAATCACGATGCCCTGGCTGGCCAGGTATTTTTTCGCAATCGCACCGGCCGCGACGCGCATCGCGGTTTCGCGGGCTGAGCTGCGACCGCCGCCACGGTAGTCGCGCTCGCCGTACTTGTGGTGGTAGGTGTAGTCGGCGTGGGCCGGGCGGAACAGATCCTTGATCGCCGAGTAGTCCTTGGACTTCTGGTCGGTGTTGCGGATCAGCAGGCCGATGGCGCAACCGGTGGTGCGGCCTTCGAACACGCCGGAGAGGATTTCGACTTCGTCGGCTTCCTGGCGCTGGGTGGTGTGGCGGCTGGTGCCGGGCTTGCGGCGGTCCAGGTCACGCTGCAGATCCTCCAGGGATATCTCCAGCCCCGGCGGGCAGCCATCGACAATGGCGACCAACGCCGGACCATGGCTTTCGCCCGCGGTGGTGACAGTGAACAGCTTGCCGTAGGTATTGCCGGACATGCAGGGCGCTCCGTGAAATCGAACCTGAATACGTAATGCGCGCCAGTATACGCAGGCTACCCAAGTAGTTCATCCTCGAACCTTATGGGTGCCTGTGAGTCCAACCGGCATCTTCTTGATAATGGCGCGATGATGCTGCGAGTTCTAGCCTTGAGCCTTACCCTGATTTCCGGCTTCGCCCAGGCGACTGTCCTGCAACGGCCGATGACGCTGGACACCGGCACTGGCGAGCTTTTCGGCTCGCTGTTACTGCCAAAATCCGACAATCCGGTGCCGGTTGTCCTGTTCATTTCCGGCTCCGGCCCTACGGATCGCGACGGCAACAATACCGATGGCGGGCGCAATGACAGCCTCAAGCGCCTCGCCTGGGTGCTGGCCAAACACAACATCGCCAGCGTGCGTTACGACAAACGTGGCGTGGCCGCGAGCCTGGCCGCGACCCCGGACGAGCGCAACCTGACGGTAGACGCCTATGTGTCCGATGCGCAAGCCTGGGGCCGCAAGCTCAAGACCGATCCGCGTTTCGGCAAGCTGATTGTGCTGGGTCACAGCGAAGGCGCCTTGATCGCCAGTCTCGCGGCGCCGGGCATCGATGCCGACGCGGTGATTTCTGTCTCCGGCAGCGCCAGGCCGGTCGATCAGGTCATCCGCCAGCAACTGGGCAATCGCCTGCCGCCACCGCTGATGCTGCGCAGCAATGAATTGCTCGACAGCCTCAAGGCCGGGAAACCCGACGATAATGTGCCGCCACCCTTGCAGGCGATTTTCCGCCCGAGCGTGCAGCCTTACCTGATTTCCCTGTTCCGCCAGGACCCGGCCGCGGCGTTCGCCAAGCTGAAGATGCCGGCGCTGATCATCCAGGGCAGCAACGACATCCAGGTCGGCGTCAATGACGCAAGATTGCTCAAGGCGGCCAAACCGGACGCCGAACTGGCGCTGATCGAGGGCATGAACCACGTCATGCGCATCGTGCCCAACGACGTCAAGCGCCAGTTGGCTTCCTATAAAGACCCGCAATTGCCCCTGGCGGCGGAACTGGGCACGCGGATCCTCGGGTTTATTGACGGACTTCGCACCAGTTAAGCGCTGTTTGCCCTCCAGTCTTGAAGAAAACGGCCGATAAGCCTTTGTCGCCAACACATTGGTTGGCGACAAGTTGAGCTTGGACAGGATCTCGCCGTTATGACTGACACCCAGACTTCACCCGACACCACCGCTGAAACAGACGCACCGCCAGCGGTCGAGCTGCCCTGGGCGGACGTCCACGTCGAGCACCACAAGATGCTCCGTCTGGCGCCGCTGAAGACTGACCGCAATACCGGCGGCCGCCCGTTGCGCTTTGTCGAATTGGGCTATGCCGAACGCAACGACAAGGCGCGCAGCCTGATGCGCATGAGCATCACCCTGCCCGGCCAGCGCGTACGCAAGGAACAGAATTTTCTGGATGTATGGGTCGATCACGCCGAAAAACGCGTGCATTTCGAACCGGAAAGCGGTCTGCAGATTGAACCGCTGAACCGTGGTATCGGCCGCTACCTGGCTGCCCAGGGCATCAACTGGGCGAAGAAACGCTGGCCGACCTACACCGTCGACGGCTTTGACCTGAACAACAAGGATGCACTGAACGAAGACACCCGCCTGCGCCGCGATCATTTTTTGCGCGTGCACGGTTTCGACGTGGTGTACGCCGATGCCCAGCATTTGAAAGGCAGCGTCAAGCCGGTCAAGGTCGGCGACCTCTTGGGTGACTGGAACAGCGAAAAACTGCAGGTCGTGGAAATTCTCGAGGCCGCACAAATGCTCCAGCAAGCCGAGCAGAACCTGGCCGAGCAGGAAGTCAAACTCAAGAACCACGAAGAAAAAGTCAGCAAATACAAACGCGAAGATGCCGGGTTGCGCTTCACCATTACGTGTCTGGTGGCGTTTGCGGTGTTTCAGGCAGGGTTGCTGATCTGGATTGCCACGCACCGGTGATGTGTAGGTAGTGACTCATCTGTGGCGAGGGAGCTTGCTCCCGCTGGGGTGCGAAGCAGCCCCTTTCGGCGACCGCTTCGCGCTCGAGCGGGAGCAAGCTCCCTCGCCACAATGATTGGGGTCAGACGCGGGAAGCGAACAGCGCCTGGTGCTCCTGGCACTGCTGTGCGCTGAGCATGAACACGCCATGCCCGCCACGCTCGAACTCCAGCCAGGCGAAGTCGACTTCCGGGTACAACGCCTGGACGTGCACCTGGCTGTTGCCTACCTCGACAATCAGCAAGCCCTTCTCGGTCAGATGATCCGCCGCTTCGGCAAGCATGCGCCGCACCAGGTTCAAACCGTCATCACCGCAGGCCAGGCCCAGTTCCGGTTCGTGCTGGTACTCGTCCGGCATGTCGGCGAAATCTTCCGCATCGACGTAGGGCGGGTTCGACACGATCAGGTCGAAACGCTGGCCAGGCAAACCATCGAAACCATCACCCTGCACCGTGTAGACGCGCTCATCGACACCGTGACGCTCAATGTTCTGGTTGGCCACTTCCAACGCTTCGAACGACAGATCGGCCAATACCACTTCGGCGTTCTGGAACTCGTAGGCGCAGGCGATACCGATGCAACCGGAGCCGGTGCACAGGTCGAGAATCCGCGCCGGCTCGTTAGCCAGCCACGGGGTAAAACGATTTTCGATCAGCTCGCCAATCGGCGAACGCGGGATCAGCACACGTTCATCGACGATGAACGACATACCGCAGAACCAGGCTTCACCCAGCAGGTAAGCGGTCGGCACGCGCTCTTCGATGCGGCGCTTGAGCAGCAGCTGCACGTGGACCAGCTCGTCTTCTTCCAGATTGCAGTCGAGGTAGCTGTCGGCAATTTCCCACGGCAGGTGCAGCGCACCCAACACCAGTTGACGGGCTTCGTCCCAGGCATTGTCCGTCCCATGGCCGAAAAACAGATCCTCCCCATGGAAGCGGCTGACGGCCCAACGGATATGGTCACGCAGGGTACGAAGGCGGGAAGTGATCACGACGGCAAACTCCAGAAAAATCGACGGACGATTCTACCAGTCAAACAGCGTCACGACGACGCGGGAAAACTTCCGAATCGAATGTAGGAGTTATCCATTTTTTCGCAACGCTATTGAACAAAACGCGACTATTGACAAGGCTACAGGCCAGCAACGGCGGCACCTACGATCGTAGCGATTCACAGAACCGCTCAGCCAGAGGACAATGTCGCAAAAGCCCCACTCCAAGGAGCCCCAGAATGTCCGTTCCAAAAACGATGTTTCAACTCAGCGGCCGCGGTTATCCGGCAGCCAAACTGAGCCACGCGACCCTTATCATCATCGATGCCCAGAAAGAATACCTGAGCGGGCCACTGGCCCTCAGCGGCATGGATGAGGCCGTCGCGAACATCAAGCAATTGCTCGCCGCTGCCCGTGCCGCCGGCCGGCCGATCGTGCATGTCCGCCATCTCGGCACCCTCGGCGGCATGTTCAACCCGCAAGGCGTCGGCGGTGAGTTCATTCCGGGCCTGGAACCGCAGAGCGACGAAACCATCATCGGTAAATTGCTGCCAAGCGCGTTCCACGGCACCGAACTGGCCAAACGCCTGGAGGACCTCGGCGCCCTCGACCTGATCGTCTGCGGCTTCATGAGTCACTCCAGCGTCAGCACCACCGTGCGCGCAGCGAAGAACCTTGGCTTTCGCTGCACACTCATTGAAGACGCCTGCGCCACTCGCGATTTGCCTTACAAGGGTGGCGTCCTGAGCGCCGAGCATGTTCATCAGACCGAAATGGCGATCATGGGCGACAACTTCGCCACCCTCGCCTTGACCCACGAACTGGTCTGATCGGCGCCCATGAGCGGTCAAAAACGCCGCTCATCCGCAAAAGCCTCTCATTAGCCGTAATTGTCTTAGCCTCAGGAACATCCCGGTCAACTCCCGGTCGAAGGGCCGATACCCATTGAGGAAGGTCGGAATGAAGTTATCCGATGGTTTTGACGCTCGCCGCTTGCGGCCCAAAGGCCAACGCAACTGGCGTTTTAGAATCGGCGCAGCGTTCGCTGCGTTGCTGGCAATGAGTGGAGTGCTGCTCGCCATGGCCGGTGCCGCTGCCCTGTTCGGCCATGCACCTGCCCTGGGCGAGTTGAACACCAACCGGGCCGGGGCGGCAGTGATCCTGGCGATTGGCCTGTTCGTGCTGTACCTGGGCGTGTGGCTGTGGCGTCGTTGCCGGCGCCGCTCGCGGCAATCGCGGGAGCTGGCCATGTCCCCGCACTTGATGAAAAAACACGACTGAGAGCAAGGTCGAGACCGAGCGCCGTGCGTTTTGTCGCGCCCGATTCGCTTCGAGTTGGGTAAACTGGCCGCCCTTCGCGGAGGCTGACATGCAAGACGACGATTTTTCCCTGTTCAAAAGCGCGATCCAAGGCGTCAAGCCGATCAAGCACGATCGCGCCGAAACCGGCAAACCCAAGGCAGACCGCGCGCAGATTGCCAAGCTGCGCCAGGCTGCCACTGTGCGCACCGAATCCACCACGGTCGACGGGCTGTCCGATCAGTTCGTCATCGACGTCGGCCCTGAAGACGAGCTGATGTGGGCGCGTGACGGCGTGCAGGAAAGCCAGATGCGCAAGCTCAAGATCGGACAGATTCCGTTCGAAGGCAGCCTCGACCTGCACGGCATGAGCGTGGAAAAAGCCCGGGAAACCCTCTGGGCTTTCCTGGCCGAAGCGACCAAATTCGAAATCCGCTGCGTGCGCGTCACCCATGGCAAGGCTGTTCGCCTGGACGGCAAGCGGCCGATGATCAAAAGCCACGTCAACACCTGGCTGCGCCAGCATCCACAGGTGCTCGGCTTCACCTCGTGCCAGGCGAAACATGGCGGTGCCGGCGCGGTTTATGTGATGCTCAAACGCACCATGATGGAAGGTCGCGACGAGTAAAGCTGACGCGCCACGCTTGCAGCGTCGTGTCCGCCACCGTACCCTTGCCCTTTGCGTAAAATCCCACAGGTAGTTTCATGTCCCTGGAACAGAATTACACCGCGATCCTTGGCCAACTGGGCGAGGACGTCTCCCGCGAGGGCCTGCTCGACACGCCCAAGCGTGCCGCCAAAGCCATGCAGTACCTCTGCCGCGGCTATGAACAGACACTGGAAGAGGTCACCAACGGTGCCCTGTTCAGCTCCGACAACAGCGAAATGGTGCTGGTCAAGGACATCGAGTTGTACTCGCTGTGCGAACACCACCTGCTGCCGTTCATCGGCAAGGCGCATGTTGCCTACATCCCGAGCGGCAAGGTCCTGGGCCTGTCGAAGGTGGCGCGGATCGTCGACATGTACGCCCGCCGCCTGCAGATCCAGGAAAACCTCAGCCGCCAGATCGCCGATGCGGTCCAGCAGGTCACTGGCGCCCTGGGCGTTGCAGTGGTGATCGAGGCCAAGCACATGTGCATGATGATGCGCGGTGTGGAAAAGCAGAATTCTTCGATGATCACCTCGGTGATGCTCGGTGAGTTCCGCGAGAACGCCGCCACTCGCAGCGAATTCCTCAGCCTCATCAAGTAATTCGCGGCACGAAGAAAACCGGCGTTCATCGCCGGTTTTTTTTCGTCCGTAAAAAATCAGGTAAGCTGCGCGCCTTTCTTCTTGCACCGTGAGGCTTTCAACGTGTTCGTAAAAGCGCTTCGTGTCGGCCTTGGCCAACTGATCATCTTCATCGACTTCATCACCCGCCCAGGCAAAAAGAAGCGCCCCGCCGCTGCTCAGGCCCAGGTCGAATCCGCCGCCAAGGGCCTGACCCTGTATCAATTCCACGCCTGCCCGTTCTGCGTGAAGACTCGCCGTACCCTGCGCCGCCTGAATGTGCCGGTGGCCTTGCGCGATGCGAAAAACAACGAACAGGATCGCCAGACCCTGCTGGAGCAAGGCGGCAAGATCAAGGTGCCGTGCCTGCGTATTGAAGAGAATGGCCAGACCACCTGGATGTATGAGTCCAAGGTGATCATTGATTATCTGGATAAGCGTTTCGCTGCAGCCTGAGGTTTTGTGGTGTCCTTGCGGACGCCATCGCCAGCAAGCCGGCTCCTACAAAGTGGCGGCGTACACAAGATTCGTGACCGCCGCCCCCCCTGTAGGAGCCGGCTTGCTGGCGATCAGGCCGCCACCGCAGTCTGCGCCTTACGCACCACCCCCGCCAATCGCTTCAAACCTTCATCCAATCGCGCCGGATCGATGTGGCTGAAATTCAGCCGCAGATAGCCCGGATGATTATCCGGCTCAGGGAAAAACGGCTCGCCCGGCATGAACGCCACGTCGTTGGCCAAAGCAGCATCGAGCAAGGTGCGGGTGTCCTGCGGTTGCTTGAGTTTCAGCCAGAAAAACAGCCCGCCCTGCGGCATGTTCCAGTCAGCCAGATCTGAAAAGTGTGTTTCCAGTGCAACTTGAAACGCATTACGCCGCTCCCGATAGAACCCGCGCAACTCACTCAAGTGCTGCTGATATTTCTCACTGCCAATCCATTGCAATGCCTGCCACTGACCAACCCGATTGGTGTGCAGATCCGCCGACTGCTTGAGTTTCAACAGATGAGGAAACAGGTCCGGGCTGGCGATCAGATAGCCAACGCGCAAACCCGGCAACAGGGTTTTCGACACGGTCCCGGTGTAGATCCAGCTGGCTTTTTTCAAGCGTCCGGCAATCGGCGTGGCGCTGTCGCCATCGAAGCTCAGTTCGCGATAAGGCTCGTCCTCGATCAGGGTGACGCCGAACTCGTCGAGCAGCGCTGCCACCGCGTCGCGCTTGGCTTCGCTGTAACGCACCGCCGAAGGATTCTGGAAAGTCGGGATCAGGTAGATGAACGCCGGGCGGTGTTGTTCCAGGCGAGCGCGCAACTGCACCAGGTTCGGACCGTCAGCCTCCAGCGGCACGGTCAGGCAATCGGCCCCAAACAGCTGGAATATTTGCAGTGCCGCCAGATAAGTCGGCGCCTCAAGCAGGATCTCGGTGCCTTTGTCGATGTACAGCTTGGCAGCCAGGTCCAGGGTTTGTTGGGATCCGCTGACCACCAGCACCTGACTGGCCTCACAGGCCACTCCCAACGCCCGCGCTTCGGCGGCCAGCGCTTCACGCAGCGCCGGCTCGCCTTCGCTCATGCCGTATTGGCCGATGGACACCGGCATGTCGGCCCAATCGACCTTGGGCAGCATGGCTTCAGCCGGCAGACCTCCGGCGAACGACATCACTTGCGGACGCTGCGCCGCAGCGAGGATTTCACGGATCAAAGAACTTTTAAGGCGCGAGACACGTTCGGAAAAAGCCATGGGGATCACCGGTAGCGAGGCATGAAGAAAATGAGTCAAACTTATTGACCGAAATTACGCTTCCTCGAATGGATACGTCAATATGCTTGACCTTAAAAACCCGCTATCCCAGCAACAAGCCATGGAAGCGTTTTTCTTCGGCTACCAGGCCTTCACCGCCAAGGCCGATGAAATGCTCGAACGTCGCGGCCTGAGCCGGGTCCATCAACGCATCGTGTTTTTCATCGCCCGCTATCCGAACCTGAGTGTCAAGGAACTGCTGGCCTTGCTCGGCGTGAGCAAGCAGGCGCTGAACATGCCGCTGCGGCAATTGTTGGAGATGCACCTGGTCGAGAGCGTCGCGTCCGAAACTGACAAGCGCAAGCGGTTGCTGGAATTGACTGCCGAAGGTGCCCGGTTTGAACAAGCGTTGCGGCGCGAGCAGGTGAAATTGCTCGAGCGGGTGTTTGGCGAGGCTGGGGAACAGGCCGTGAATGGGTGGTTGGCGGTGAATCTGGCATTGGGGAAAAATCATTCAGCGGCTGAATGAATGTTTTCCTTTTAGACATGCGTCGGTCATCTGGCCCCTTCGCGAGCAAGCCCGCTCCCACATTTGAAACCCGTTCGAAGGTGGGAGCGGGCTTGCTCGCGAAGGCGTCGGAACAGGCGATATATCCCTAAAGCCAAATATTTCGTCGACAAAACCAAAAACATTATTTGCTTTCTTTGTATACAAAAGCATAATCCACTTCGTGCGAGTTCCTGACCAAGCGGTCAACAAATTCGCAAGCACCTCAAAGGGCCGCTGCCACCCCTCTCGGATCCGGCCCTGGAAATAAAAATAAAACTCTTGAGGAGTACTCGCTGTGGAAAGCCGCAAATCCGAAGCATCGACGCTGGATCTCTCGCCGCCACTACGCAATGGCTTGCTGGAGCGTCTGTTCAAACTCAGCTTGCATGGCACCACGGTGAAGACCGAGTTGATTGCCGGTCTGACTACCTTCATCACGATGGCCTACATCATCTTCGTCAACCCCAACATCATGGCTGACGCCGGGATCGATCATGGCGCGGCATTCGTCGCTACCTGTATCGCTGCGGCCTTGGGTTGCCTATTGATGGGCCTGTACGCCAACTGGCCGGTCGGCCTGGCACCGGGCATGGGGCTGAACGCCTTCTTCACCTACACCGTGGTCGGCACCATGGGCTACAACTGGGAAACCGCCCTCGGCGCGGTGTTCGTTTCCGGTGTGCTGTTCATGATCCTGACCTTCTCGCGAATCCGCGAATGGTTGCTCAACAGCATCCCGGTCAGCCTGCGCTTCGCCATGGGCGCCGGCGTGGGTCTGTTCCTGGGGCTGATTGGCCTGAAAACCGCGGGTATCGTCGTCGATAGCCCGGCCACCCTGATCAAGCTCGGTTCCCTGCGCGAGCCTGGCCCACTGCTCGCCGCCGTGTGTTTCCTGATGATCGCCATCCTCAGCTACCACAAGGTCTTCGGCGCAATCCTCATCAGCATCATCACCGTGACCCTCGCCGGTTGGGGCTTGGGCTTGGTGCATTACGAAGGGATCATGTCGGCCCCGCCAAGCCTGGCTCCGACCTGGATGGCCATGAACGTCGCCGGCGTGTTCAACGTCAGCATGATCAGCGTGGTCCTGGCGTTCCTTTTCGTGCACATGTTCGACACCGCCGGCACCCTGATGGGCGTTGCCCAGCGCGCCAACCTGGTCGGCGCTGACGGCAAGATCGAAAACCTCTCCCGCGCGATGAAAGCCGACAGTGCTTCCAGCGTATTCGGTGCGGTGGTGGGTGTTCCGCCAGTGACAAGCTATGTGGAAAGTGCTGCCGGTGTGGCCGCTGGTGGTCGGACTGGTCTTACCGCAGTCACCGTTGGTGTGCTATTTATAGCCGCAATGTTTTTCGCACCACTGGCCGGCATGATTCCCGCCTATGCCACCGCTGGCGCACTGATTTATGTGGCAATGCTGATGATGGGCGGCATGGCCCACATCGAATGGGACGAAGCCACCGACAGTATTCCGGCCATCGTTACCGCGATCATGATGCCGTTGACCTTCTCGGTCGCTGACGGCATCGCGCTGGGCTTCATCACCTACGTGGCGTTGAAGGCCGGCACCGGCAAGTACAAGGAAATTTCCGTGAGTCTGTGGGTGCTCTGCGCGATCTTCATCGCCAAGTTCATCTTCTTGTAAACCTTACGCGGGACCCGCTTGAAAACAGCCTCACCCCGTCGGGTGGGGCTTTTGTGCAAATGGAGGAAAGTGATGAGTCTGGAAACCTGGCTGCTGTTCAGCGGCGCTGCGCTGATTGTGATCCTGATCCCGGGGCCACTGTCTTTGTTGATGATCAGCAACAGTCTGAATTACGGCCTGCGCCGCTCATACCCGGCTTTTCTTGGCGGCGTATCGGCCTCGATCTGCCTGCTGAGTGCTTCGGCGCTGGGCCTGGGTGCGTTGTTGCTGGCTTCCGAACAGCTGTTCAGTGCCCTGAAGATCCTTGGCGCGCTGTACCTGTTCTACCTCGCCTGGCAAAGCTGGCAGCAATCGCGCCTGCCATCCCACGGCGCTGAAGTGCCACAGGCTGCGCCGGTGCCGCGCTTTCGTGCGCTGTTTGGTCGAGCGTTCATGCTCGGCGCGAGCAACCCGAAAGACATTCTGTTCTTTGCCGCGTTCCTGCCGCAGTTCTTGAGTGCCGAACAGCCGTTCCTGCCGCAACTGCTGGTGATGATTGCGACCTGGACCGTGCTCGACCTGCTGTGCAAATTGGCCTATGGCCTCGGCGCCCATGGTGCGGCGCGATATCTGCGCAGCGGCAAGGGCCAGAGCTGGTTTAACCGGATCAGTGCCGGGTTGTTTGGTGGTGCGGGTGCAGCGTCCCTGCTGAGCCGCTAACAGTTGTAGGAGCGAGCTTGCTCGCGATGGACATCAACGATGACGCGGGACATCTGAATGCCCGCGTTGTCTGGGCCTCCATCGCGAGCAAGCTCACTCCTACAGGCGAAAAAAAGCCCGCAGTGTGAGCGGGCGAAAGACCAAAGAAGCTATATGCGCAGTCGCTTCCAGGGTGCTGCAGCTGCTTGGGGGATCAGCTGCCGCGGTACGTGGAATAGCTGTAAGGCGAAATCAACAACGGCACATGGTAGTGATCCTGCTCGGCGGAGATGCCAAAACGCAGCACCACGACATCGAGGAAAGCAGGCTCCGGCAGCTTGACGCCACGAGCGCGGTAGTAATCGCCGGCATGAAACTGAACCTGATAGACCCCGGTGCGGTAGTCATCGCCTTGCAGCAGCGGTGCATCGACACGGCCATCGCTGTTGGTGACTGCAGTGGCGACCAATTCCAGCTGCGAACCTTCAACGCGGTACAACTCGACCTTGATCGAGCTGCCCGGGCAACCGTGTGCTGCGTCCAAAACGTGAGTAGTCAAACGTCCCATTGATTCTGCGCGCCTGCCTGCGTGGAGCAGTCAGACTTCGCGCCTCCCAAAGTCAGTTGAAAAGGAGACCGCACCGATTCGGAGCACGAAAAGCTGCGGCGAGCGACTGATTAAGACATTTTTCAAAAAAATTGTACACAATAAAAACGACATTTTTCGCATTGCCCTCGCCATCCGCATATTTACCGTCGATTTCCCGCCAAACCGCACAGCCCATGAACCCTTCAGCGAATTACTGACCAGTCAGGCAGATTTCTTGCAGGCTCACGCCAATAGCAGTAAAAGATGACAGTCGGTGAAAAATGCGAAAATTCAGGCTTACAAAGTGAATATAAAGTTGTATACAATCAGCCCATCGCTGTGACGCCAGCCTGCCATCCAATTTTCAGCTGCGTCACACCAACCGTCATCATCGAACAAGAAGGAAGCCTGCAGTGAGCGCTGACTACCCACGCGACCTGGTCGGTTACGGCAGTAACCCTCCTCATCCACACTGGCCGGGCAATGCCCGCATCGCCCTGTCGTTCGTACTCAATTACGAAGAAGGCGGCGAGCGCAACATCCTGCACGGCGACAAAGAGTCCGAAGCCTTCCTCTCGGAAATGGTTTCCGCCCAGCCGCTGCAAGGCGCGCGCAACATGAGCATGGAATCCCTTTACGAGTATGGCAGCCGTGCCGGCGTGTGGCGGATCCTCAAGCTGTTCAAGGAATTCGACATTCCGCTGACCATCTTCGCCGTGGCCATGGCCGCACAGCGTCACCCGGACGTGATCCGCGCCATGGTCGATGCCGGCCACGAGATCTGCAGCCACGGCTATCGCTGGATCGACTACCAGTACATGGACGAAGCCCAGGAACGCGAGCACATGCTCGAAGCGATCCGCATCCTCACCGAAATCACCGGCGAACGCCCGCTGGGCTGGTACACCGGCCGCACCGGCCCGAACACCCGTCGCCTGGTGATGGAAGAAGGCGGTTTCCTCTACGACTGCGATACCTACGACGACGACCTGCCCTACTGGGAACCGAACAACCCGACCGGCAAGCCGCACCTGGTGATCCCGTACACCCTGGACACCAACGACATGCGCTTCACCCAGGTCCAGGGTTTCAACAAGGGCGACGACTTCTTCGAATACCTCAAGGATGCGTTCGACGTGCTCTACGCCGAGGGCGCCGAAGCACCGAAGATGCTGTCGATCGGCCTGCATTGCCGCCTGATCGGCCGTCCGGCGCGTCTGGCTTCGCTCAAGCGCTTTATCGAATACGCTAAAAGTCATGAACAGGTGTGGTTCAGCCGTCGCGTCGACATCGCTCGCCACTGGCAAGAAACCCACCCGTACACAGGGGCTGCCAAATGAGCACCTTTCAAACCCTCAAGCCATCGAGCCTGAGCCGCGACGCCTTCGTCGCCGCTTTCGCCGACATCTACGAACATTCGCCATGGGTGGCCGAGAAGGCCTTCGACCTGGGCCAGGACGCTTCGATCGACGAGATCGAAACCCTGCACCAGCGCATGAGCGACATCCTGTTGAGCGCCGATCACGAAAGCCAGCTGGCTTTGATCAATGCTCACCCGGACCTGGCCGGCAAAGCCGCCGTCCAGGGCCAGTTGACCGAAGCCAGCACCAATGAACAGGCTGGCGCCGGTATTCACCAATGCACGGCCGAAGAGTTCCAGCGCTTCACCGAGCTGAACGACGCCTACAAAGCCAAGTTCAAGTTTCCCTTCATCATGGCGGTAAAAGGCAGCAACCGGCATCAGATCCTCGCAGCGTTCGAAACGCGCATCCACAACTCGGTCGACACCGAATTCAAGTGCGCGCTGGCGGAGATCAACAAGATCGCCCTGTTCCGATTACTGACCCTATAGCGATCCTGGCCCGAGCACGTTCAAGAACGCCGAACCCGCCCAGGGCCCCGAGAGCATCCCAAGCCACTTATTTAAAGGCAGACAAGAAGAATGAAAGCTTACGCCGTACCTTTCGAGAAGTTCGTCAACCTGGCCGATGCCCGCCTGGGCACCAAAATCATCTCGGTCACCGATGACTGGTTCGCAGACGCCAATCGTCTGTTCCAACCGACCCCGGCCGTATGGAAGGAGGGCGTGTTCGATGACAACGGCAAGTGGATGGACGGCTGGGAATCGCGCCGCAAGCGCTTCGAAGGCTTCGACAGCGCCGTGATCCGCCTGGGCGTACCGGGTTCGATCAAGGGCGTCGACATCGACACTTCATTCTTCACCGGCAACTTCCCGCCGTCGGCATCCCTGGAAGCCTGCTTCCTGGCCGAAGGCGAGCCGACCGAAAACACCCAGTGGGTTGAAGTACTGTCCGCCGTCGAGCTGCAAGGCAACAGCCACCACTACCACGAAATCAACAACGACCAGGCCTTCAGCCACCTGCGCTTCAACATCTACCCGGATGGCGGCGTGGCTCGTCTGCGCGTGTACGGTGTGCCGTTCCGCGACTGGTCGGCTACCGGCGACAACGAGCAAGTCGACCTGGCCTCCGCCCTCAACGGTGGCCGCGCCCTTGCCTGCTCCGACGAACACTTCGGCCGCATGAGCAACATCCTCAACCCGGGCCGTGGCATCAATATGGGCGACGGTTGGGAAACCGCGCGTCGTCGTACCCCGGGCAATGACTGGGTGATCGTCGCGCTGGGTCATGCCGGCGAAGTCGAGAAAGTCATCGTCGACACCCTGCACTTCAAGGGCAACTACCCGGACACTTGCTCGATCCAGGGCGCGTTCGTGAAGGGCGGTACCGACAGCCAGATCGAAACCCAGTCGCTGTTCTGGCGCGAACTGCTGCCAGCACAAAAACTGGAAATGCACGCCGAACACACCTTCGCCGAGCAGATCAAGGCACTGGGCCCGATCACCCACATCCGCCTGAACGTGTTCCCGGATGGTGGTGTGAGCCGCCTGCGCGTTTTGGGCAAGGTCGCTAAATAAGCACCGATGAAAACCCTGTAGGAGCCGGCTTGCTGGCGATGGCGTCAGCGAGGTCGCTATCGCCAGCAAGCCGGCTCCTACAAGAGCAACACCCCAACACATTTGAGATTAAGAAGAACAGCATGCGCACACTGACGATTGAACCGCTGACCAAAGAAGCCTTCGCCCCTTTCGGTGACGTGATCGAAACCGACGGCAGCGATCACTTCATGATCAACAACGGTTCGACCATGCGCTTCCACAAACTGGCTGTGGTCGAAACTGCAACGCCAGAGGACAACGCGATCATCAGCATCTTCCGCGCCGACGCGCAGGACATGCCGCTGACCGTCAGCATGCTGGAGCGCCATCCGCTGGGCAGCCAGGCTTTCATTCCGCTGCTCGGCAACCCCTTTCTGATCGTGGTCGCGCCACTTGGCGATGAACCTGTATCAGGCTTGGTCCGCGCCTTCGTCACCAACGGCAGGCAGGGCATTAATTACCATCGCGGCGTTTGGCACCACCCGGTGCTGACGATCGAAAAGCGGGATGACTTCCTGGTGGTTGATCGCAGTGGCACAGGCAATAACTGCGATGAGCATTTTTTCAAAGAGGATGAGCGTTTGATCCTCGCCCCCCACCAATAAGAGAAGGTCTGATCACTCGACAACAGAGTGACAGGCGAGAGGTAAAGACTGTGGAAGCACATCTGTTGGAATGGCTGAACCTGAGCGTGCGCTGGGTTCATATGATTACTGGCGTGGCCTGGATCGGTGCGTCGTTCTATTTCGTCTGGCTGGAAAACAACCTCAATCGGGTCAACCCGAAAAGCGGTCTGGCCGGTGATTTGTGGGCGATCCACGGCGGCGGTATCTACCACCTGGAAAAATACAAACTGGCTCCACCGACCATGCCGGACAACCTGCACTGGTTCAAATGGGAAGCCTACTTCACCTGGATGTCGGGTATCGCGCTGCTGTGCGTGGTGTTCTACTCCAACCCGACGCTCTACCTGCTGGCTCCGGGCAGCACCCTGAGCGGTCCTGAAGGCGTGGCCATCGGTATTGGCTCGCTGTTCATCGGCTGGTTCGTCTACTCCTTCCTGTGTGACTCGGCCCTGGGCAAACGCCCTGCCCTGCTCGGCGGCATCCTGTTCGTCCTGATCATCGGCGCGGCGTATGGCTTCAGCAAGGTGTTCAGCGGTCGGGGGGCGTACCTGCACGTCGGCGCGATCATCGGCACCATCATGGTCGGCAACGTGTTCCGCATCATCATGCCGGCGCAACGCGCACTGGTGGCGGCGATCGCCGAGAACCGCACGCCGGACCCGGCACTGCCGGCCAAGGGCCTGCTGCGTTCGCGTCACAACAACTACTTCACCTTGCCAGTGCTGTTCATCATGATCAGCAACCACTTCCCGAGCACCTACGGCAGCCAGTACAACTGGTTGATCCTGGCCGGGATCGCGGTACTGGCGGTGTTGGTGCGTCACTACTTCAACACCCGTCACGACAGCCACAAGTTTGCCTGGACGCTTCCAGTCGCAGCCGTCGGCATGATCAGCCTGGCCTACGTCACCGGCCCTGCGCCGCTGAACAACCCGGAAGTGGCCAAGGCCCCCGCGAAGATCGAATACCAGCCGCTGCCGGAAACAGCAGTGGGCGGTGGTTTGAAACCGGCTGAAGCCAAACCTGCAGAAACGCCAGTCGCCGCTCCGGCGCAAGCGTCCAACGCAGGCCCTGGCTTTGACAAAGTGCACAGCGTGATTCAGGAGCGTTGCGCGGTTTGCCACTCGGCCAAGCCAACCAGCCCGCTGTTCAGTGCGGCCCCTGCCGGTGTGATGTTCGACACCCCCGAGCAGATCCGCCAGAACGCACCGCGGATTCAGGCACAAGCCGTCACCAGCCAGATCATGCCACTGGGCAACATCACACAGATGACCCAGCAGGAACGTGACCTGATCGGTGCCTGGATTGTGCAGGGAGCCCAGACCAATTAATCGTTGAAAAGCATCGCCAGCAAGCCGGCTCCTACGGATTTATGTCGTTCACAAATGATGCGACCGACCCAAAACCTGTAGGAGCCGGCTTGCTGGCGATCAACCGCGCAGCGGTTGCCTGATACGAAAAATCACAAGAATAAAAAGATCCGAGGTGTTGCATGTCCGAGCTCTCCAAAGCGCGCATCCCCGACGCACCCGCCATTCAGCGTTTACCCCTCTTGCAACTGATCCTGGTCGGTTTGCAACATGTTCTGCTGATGTACGGTGGTGCCATCGCGGTACCGCTGATCATCGGACAGGCCGCTGGCCTGAGTCGTGAAGAAATCGCCTTCCTGATCAACGCCGACCTGCTGGTCGCCGGCATCGCCACCATCGTCCAGTCCCTCGGCATCGGCCCCATGGGCATTCGCATGCCGGTGATGATGGGTGCCAGTTTCGCTGCCGTCGGCAGCATGGTCGCCATGGCCGGCATGCCCGGTATCGGCCTGCAAGGGATCTTCGGCGCGACCATCGCCGCCGGGTTCTTCGGCATGCTCATCGCCCCGTTCATGTCCAAGGTCGTGCGCTTCTTCCCACCTCTGGTGACCGGCACGGTCATCACCTCGATCGGTTTGTCGCTGTTCCCCGTGGCCGTCAACTGGGCCGGCGGCGGTGCTGGCGCCACTCAATTCGGTTCACCGATCTACCTGACCATCGCCGCACTGGTATTGGGCACCATCTTGCTGGTGCACCGCTTCATGCGCGGCTTCTGGGTCAATATTTCCGTGCTGATCGGCATGTGCCTGGGCTACGTGCTCTGCGGCCTGCTCGGCATGGTCGACCTCAGCGGCATGGCTCAGGCGCCATGGCTGCAATTCGTCACCCCGCTGCACTTCGGCATGCCGAAATTCGAACTCGCGCCAATCCTGTCGATGTGCCTGGTGGTGGTGATCATTTTCGTCGAGTCCACCGGGATGTTCCTCGCCCTGGGCAAGATCACCGGTCAGGAAGTCTGCCCACGGATGCTGCGTCGCGGCTTGCTGTGCGACGCCGGCGCCTCGTTCTTCGCCGGGTTCTTCAACACCTTCACCCACTCCTCCTTCGCCCAGAACATCGGCCTGGTGCAGATGACCGGCGTGCGCTGCCGCTCGGTGACCATCGTTGCCGGCGGCTTGCTGATCGTCCTGAGCCTGCTGCCCAAGGCCGCGTTCCTGGTGGCCTCGATTCCGCCAGCGGTACTGGGCGGCGCGGCCATCGCGATGTTCGGCATGGTCGCCGCCACCGGGATCAAGATTCTCCAGGAAGCCGACATCGGTGACCGTCGCAACCAGTTACTGGTGGCGGTGAGCATTGGTATGGGCCTGATCCCGGTGGTGCGCCCGGAGTTTTTCGCCCACCTGCCCGTGTGGATGAGCCCGATCACCCACAGCGGCATCGCCATGGCCACCCTCAGCGCGCTGACGCTGAACCTGCTGTTCAACATCCTTGGCGGCGCTGAACGCGCGGCCATCAACGACTGCCAGGCTCACACGCATTGATGGACCTGTGAAAGGGCTTTTGTGGCGAGGGGGCTTGCCCCCGTTCGGCTGCGAAGCAGCCGTAAATTCAATCAATTCGATCTGTCTGAAGGGACGTCAGGGGCCGCTCCGCGCCCCAACGGGGGCAAGCCCCCTCGCCACAGAAAAATAAAAACAAGAGGGAGCAACAGATGATTCGGACACAAACCAACTTGCTGTTGAGTGGCGGCCTGCTGGCCGCAAGTCAAGCCATGGCCGGCGATTTACTGCTGTGGCAGACCAACAGCCTGAGTTACCTGTACGGCAAGGATTTCGTGGTCAACCCGCACATCCAGCAGACGATCACCTTCGAACACGCCGACCGCTGGAAGTACGGCGACAATTTCATGTTCATCGACAGCACCTACTACAACGGCGAGAAAGACCGCAACAAAGGCGTCCACGCCTACTACGGCGAGTTCAGCCCACGCCTCTCCCTCGGCAAGATCCTCGACCGCCGTTTCGAATTCGGCCCGATCAAGGACGTGCTGCTGGCCATGACCTACGAGAACGGCGAGGACGATACCGAGGCCTACCTGATCGGCCCCGGTTTCGATCTCTCGGTGCCAGGCTTCAACTTTTTCACCTTGAACTTCTATTACCGCCAGACCGAAGGCTCGCGTCCTGGCGATGATGTCTGGCAGATCACGCCGGCCTGGTCCTACACCCTGCCATTGGGCAACTCGAACCTGTTGATCGACGGCTACATCGACTGGGTGGTGGATAACGACCAGAACGCCCATGGCACCTATCACGCCAACCTGCACTTCAACCCGCAGGTCAAATACGACTTGGGCAAGGCCCTGGGCTGGCGGGAGAAACAGGTGTACGCCGGCATCGAATACAGCTACTGGAAAGACAAGTACGGCATCGAAAACAGCGGCAAGTTCGACACCAATGAAAACACCACCAGCCTGCTGGTGAAGGTGCATTTCTGATGCTGCCCCGCAACCGTGCCCCACACCTGTCGTCGGTGCGCCGTTGCGGAGCACTTGAGACCTGGCCGAGGAGTCAGTATTCTCCGCGGCCGCCCGAATCCGGTTTAAAAAAAAGCCCGGATGTAAAACCTGACCAGCAGGCCAACTTATCCCGGCTCTGGCAGGCACCAAGGCACTCCAAAACCCCTCTCAATCGACCGCTCTTGAGCTGCCGAACGGGAGTTTTTTTGCTTTTTGAAAGCCTTGGCCCAGCTATTGCTAACAGCACTAAAGCTGACCGAATGGATGATTTTTTACCGCTTCAGAAACAGGCGCCACACCAGAGCGCCGATCTTAAAAAAATAACGTGGAACCACCTACTTTTTGGGAGCAACCGAATGAAACGTACGTGCACTAGCCTGATGCTGGCGGGATCGATGCTGGCCGGGGGCCAGGCCATGGCCGGCGATTTGCTGCAGTGGCAGAACAACAGCCTGAGCTACCTGTATGGCAAGGACTTCCAGGTCAACCCGCGCATCCAGCAGACGGTGACCTTCGAACACGCCGATGGCTGGAAGTACGGCGACAACTTCTTCTTCATCGACAAGATCTTCTACAACGGCAAGGAAGACGCCTTCGCGGGCAAGAACAGCCACTACGGCGAGCTCAGCCCGCGCCTGTCGTTCAACAAGATCTTCGACCAAAAGTTCGAATTAGGCCCGATCAAGGACGTCCTGCTGGCCATGACCTACGAGTTCGGTGAAGACGACACCGAGTCGTACCTGATCGGCCCAGGCTTCGACCTGGCCATCCCGGGCTTCGACTACTTCCAGTTGAACTTCTATAACCGCCACACCGAAGGCGACCGCCCGGGCGACAACATCTGGCAGGTCACGCCGGTCTGGTCCTACACCATCCCGGTGGGCGGCTCGGATGTGCTGATCGACGGCTTCATGGACTGGGTCGTCGACAACGACGTGAACAAAAAAGGCGAATACCACGCCAACCTGCACTTCAATCCGCAGGTCAAATACGACTTGGGCAAGGCGCTGAACCTGGGTGCCAAGCAGTTGTACGTCGGTGTCGAGTATGACTACTGGAAAAACAAGTACGGCATTGAAGACAGCCAGGGCTTTAAAACTGATCAGAGCGTGACCAGTTTCCTGGTCAAGGTTCACTTCTGATCATGTAGGAGCGAGCTTGCTCGCGATGGACCAGAGAGCGCCACGGGGTGTCAGGCTCCCAGCGTCATCGTTAACGTCCATCGCGAGCAAGCTCGCTCCTACAGACCGCCTATCTCAAGCCGAAACCACAGGTTCCTCCAACCCGAGAAACCGGCTCAACTCCCCGCGCTTGGCCAACGCATCCCGCCGCCCCAGTTCGATCAATTCGCTGCAATACCCCGACTCGAACAGCAGATAGCTCAACACCCCCGCCCCGCTGGTCTTGGTCGCACCCGGCCCGCGCAAAAACAGGCGCAATGCCGCCGGCAGCTCCTGGCGATGGCGCGCGGCAATCTCGTCGATCGGCTGGCTTGGTGAAATCACCAGTACATCCACTGGCGCCACGCCCAATGCCCGGGTCGGCGTGCCGTCGGGCATCAGGTGACTGAACTGGTTCAGGCGCTGCAACAGTTCAATGTCGCTTTCCAGGCTGTCAATGAACGTACTGTTGAGCATGTGCCCGCCGATCTGCGCCAGGGTCGGCTGCTGACCGGTGTAGCTGCGCTGCAAGGGTTGTTGCGGGTCGAATCCACGGGGGTTGCCGCTGACGCCCACCACCAGCACCCGGCTGGCGCCCAGATGCAGCGCCGGACTGATCGGAGCCGATTGGCGCACCGCGCCATCACCGAAATACTCTTCGCCGATTTTCACCGGGGCGAACAGCAGCGGAATCGCCGAACTGGCGAGCAAATGTTCAACGGACAAACGGGTGGGAACGCCGATGCGTCGATGGCGCAACCAGGCATCGATCTTGCCGCCGCCCTGATAGAAGGTAACGGCCTGGCCGGACTCATAGCCGAACGCCGTGACCGCCACCGCGTGCAATTGCTTCTGTGCGATCGCTTCGTCGATGCCGCCCATGTGCAGCTTGTCGTTGAGTAAATCCCGCAGCGGCGAACTGTTGAGCAGCGCCACCGGCATGTGCCTGCCGATGCCGAGCAAACTGTGGCTGACAAAGCGGCTGGCCTGGCGGATCACCCCTGGCCAGTCGCTACGCAATACCAGATGACTGCGAAAGCCCTGCCAGAAGGCCGTCAGGCGTTCGATGGCGTTACGAAAGTCCATTGCCCCGCTGGCGAGGCTGACGGCGTTGATCGCGCCCGCCGACGTGCCGACGATCACCGGAAACGGGTTGCTCGCCCCCGGTGGCAGCAATTCGGCGATCGCCGCCAAAACCCCAACCTGATAGGCCGCACGAGCCCCGCCACCGGAAAGAATCAACCCTGTAACCGGTTCGCTTGGATTCATTCGCAACTCTCCATGGTGCTTGACGGGATTTCGTTGTTTCGCCCCATTCCCCTGTATCGGGATTCAACGACGTTTGGCGTACAGCTTCGGCTCGCCCGGCGGGCGGCTCTTGAAGCGGCGGTGGGCCCACAGGTATTGCTCGGGATACTCGCGCAGCACGCTTTCGATCCATTGGTTGATGCGAATGCAGTCGTCTTCCTCGGTTTCACCGGGGAAGCCTTCGAGCGGCGCATGGATTACCAGGCGATACCCGCTGCCGTCCGCCAGACGCTCCTGGGTGAACGGCACCACCAGCGCCTTGCCCAGCCGTGCAAACTTGCTCGTGGCGGTGACGGTCGCGGCCTGGATGCCGAACAGCGGCACGAAAATACTCTGCTTGGCGCCGTAGTCCTGATCCGGTGCGTACCAGATCGCCCGGCCCGAACGCAGCAACTTGAGCATGCCGCGCACGTCTTCGCGCTCCACCGCCAGCGAGTCGAGGTTATGCCGCTCGCGGCCCTGGCGCTGGATGTAGTCAAACAGCGGATTCTTGTGCTCGCGGTACATGCCGTCGATGGTGTGCTGCTGGCCGAGCAATGCCGCACCGATTTCCAGTGTCGTGAAATGCAGCGCCATCAGGATCACGCCCTTGCCTTCACGCTGGGCCTGCTGCAGATATTCCAGCCCTTCAACGTGAGCGAGATTCGCCAGGCGTTTGCGCGACCACCACCAGCTCATCGCCATCTCGAAAAAAGCGATGCCGGTGGAGGCGAAGTTTTCCTTGAGCAGGCGTTTGCGTTCGGCGGCGGTCTTTTCAGGAAAACACAGCTCCAGGTTGCGCTTGGCAATGCGCCGTCTGTCGCCGGCCACGCGATACATCAAGGAACCCAGGACACGACCGACCCACAGCAGTGCCGGATACGGCAACTGGACGATCAGCCACAACAGCCCCAGGCCACACCACAGCGGCCAGAAACGTGGAGATAGAAATGCTTTTCGAAAACGCGGGCGGTCCATTAATGCTTCCGGAATGACAATGGCCGCGCATTCTACATCGTTCGACCCGGCTTGCGGCCTGCGGGCGTTCTCGTTATAAGTCTCGGCACTTTTAGTGACAAGTCGTTGTATGCCGACCATGAGCCAAACCGAACCGCTAGACCAAGATCCCGTGTTCCAGTTGAAGGGCAGCATGCTGGCCATTACGGTGCTGGAACTGGCCCGTAACGACCTCGAAAGCCTTGATCGGCAACTGGCCGCCAAGGTCGCCCAGGCGCCCAACTTCTTCAGCAACGCGCCGCTGGTACTGGCCCTGGACAAACTCCCGGCCAACGAAGGCGCGGTCGATCTGCCCGGCCTGATGCGCGTGTGCCGCCAGCACGGCCTGCGCACCCTGGCGATCCGCGCCAGCCGCATCGAAGACATCGCCGCCGCCATTGCGGTCGACTTGCCGGTGCTGCCACCGTCCGGTGCCCGCGAGCGTCCACTGGACCTGACCGAAGGCGAACCGAAGAAAAAACCGGAAAAACCGCCCGAGCCAACCATCAAGCCGACGAAAATCATCACTTCGCCAGTACGCGGTGGCCAGCAGATTTATGCCCAGGGCTGCGATCTGGTGGTGATCTCCTCGGTCAGCCCGGGGGCGGAACTTCTCGCCGATGGCAACATCCATGTATACGGCCCGATGCGTGGTCGCGTGTTGGCCGGCGTCAAGGGCGACACCAAGGCGCGGATTTTCTGTCAGCAAATGAGTGCTGAACTGATTTCCATCGCCGGACATTACAAGGTTTCCGAAGATCTGCGCCGCGACCCGCTATGGGGTTCGGGTGTGCAGGTCAGCCTGTCCGGCGACGTGTTGAACATCATTCGGCTTTAACGGATACTGCCGCATTTTCCAAGCATCTCTAAAACGTAGCGAAAACGGCTCAAACGAAGTAGGAAAAAGGCCGAAAGCAGTGTTTACCGGGGGTAAACGCCGCTCAAAACCGAATTCCAGCCAAGGCTGTCCGACTGCAGTAGTTTTCAGGAGATGTTTTTCAGGGGCTGGAAAGTCCTTCTTCCTTAGGGGTGAAACACCTTGGCCAAGATTCTCGTGGTTACATCCGGCAAGGGTGGTGTGGGTAAGACCACCACCAGCGCCGCTATCGGTACCGGCCTCGCTCTGCGCGGCCACAAAACAGTGATCGTCGACTTCGACGTGGGCTTGCGTAACCTCGACCTGATCATGGGTTGCGAGCGCCGCGTAGTGTATGACTTCGTCAACGTGGTCAACGGCGAAGCCAACCTGCAACAGGCCCTGATCAAAGACAAGCGCCTGGAAAACCTCTACGTACTGGCCGCCAGCCAGACCCGCGACAAAGACGCGCTGACCGTCGAAGGCGTGGAAAAAGTCCTGATGGCCCTGAAGGAAGACTTCGAATTCGTGGTCTGCGACTCTCCGGCGGGCATCGAGAAAGGCGCCCACCTGGCCATGTACTTCGCCGATGAAGCGATCGTCGTGACCAACCCGGAAGTCTCCTCGGTACGTGACTCCGATCGCATGCTCGGCCTTCTGGCCAGCAAGTCCCGTCGTGCCGAACGCGGCGAAGACCCGATCAAGGAACACCTGCTGATTACCCGTTATCACCCGGAACGTGTGAGCAAAGGCGAAATGCTCGGCGTAGAAGACGTCAAGGAAATCCTTTCGGTGGCCCTGCTCGGCGTGATCCCTGAATCCCAGGCGGTGCTCAAGGCATCCAACCAGGGTGTTCCGGTGATTCTCGACGACCAGAGCGATGCCGGTCAGGCCTACAGCGATACCGTTGACCGCCTGCTGGGCAAGACCGTGGATCATCGATTCCTCGATGTACAGAAGAAGGGATTCTTCGAGCGCCTGTTTGGAGGCAACTAAGCAATGAACCTTTTTGACTTCTTTCGTGCCAACAAAAAGCAAAGCACCGCGTCGGTAGCGAAAGAGCGTCTACAGATCATCGTGGCGCACGAACGCGGCCAACGCAGCACCCCGGACTACCTGCCAGCCTTGCAGAAGGAACTGGTCGAGGTGATCCGCAAGTACGTCAATATCGGGTCCGATGACGTGCATGTCGCACTGGAAAGCCAGGGCAGCTGCTCGATTCTGGAACTCAATATCACCCTGCCTGATCGCTGAGTCGATCCGCCAGGAGCCACGGCGGCTCGATCATTCGAAACGCACTCCCTGTAGGAGCTGGCTTGCCAGCGATAGCTTCAACGCGTTGTAACAGTCAGACCGCGTTGCCTGCATCGCCAGCAAGCCGGCCCCTGCAATGAGGGGCGTGAGAATGATCGAGCCGCCGTTGGCGTTTGTTACGAGGCTGTTTTAATGCCGTTGTCCAACATCCACATCATCCATCAGGATGCCGCCGTACTGGTGGTGAACAAACCGACCCTGTTGCTCTCCGTCCCTGGCCGGGCCGATGACAACAAGGACTGCCTGATTACCCGCCTGCAGGAAAACGGCTACCCGGAAGCGCGAATCGTCCACCGCCTGGACTGGGAAACTTCCGGCATCATCCTGCTGGCCCGCGATCCGGACACTCATCGCGAGCTGTCCCGGCAATTTCACGACCGGGAAACCGAAAAGGCCTACACCGCCCTGTGCTGGGGCCAGCCGGAACTGGACAGCGGCAGCATCGACCTGCCCTTGCGCTACGACCCGCCGACCAAGCCACGGCATGTGGTCGATCACGAATTCGGCAAGCACGCGCTGACCTTCTGGCAAGTGCTCGAACGTTGCGGCGACTGGTGCCGTGTGGAACTGACACCGATCACCGGCCGTTCCCACCAGTTGCGCGTGCACATGCTCTCGATTGGTCATCCATTGTTGGGCGACGGGCTCTACGCTCACGAGCAGGCGCTGGCCGCCTGGCCTCGCCTGTGCCTGCACGCGAGCATGCTCAGCTTTACCCATCCGCAGACCGGCGAACGCCTGCGCTTCGAGTGCCCGGCACCGTTCTGAGGTCCATACACTCCCCCTGTAGGAGCTGGCTTGCCAGCGATGAGCCCGAGAACGCCGCGGGGCGCCAGGCTCCCCGCGTTATCGTTGACGACCATCGCGAGCAGGTTCGCTCCTACAGGTTCGATACCGGGGCCCTCCCCACCAGCAGTCCCACGCCAATTCCCTGACCAATACGTTAAACTGGCGCCATTGCTGTCTGGAGCTACTTTATGCGCGAAGAGTTGAACCAAGGCCTGATCGATTTCCTCAAGGCCTCCCCTACCCCGTTCCATGCCACCGCCAGCCTCGTTCAGCGCCTGGAAGCGGCGGGCTATCAGCGCCTCGACGAGCGCGAGCCGTGGAATACCGAAGCCAACGGTCGCTACTACGTCACCCGCAACGACTCTTCGATTGTCGCGATCAAGATGGGTCGCCATTCACCGTTGCATGGCGGCATTCGCCTGGTCGGCGCCCACACCGACAGCCCGTGCTTGCGGGTCAAGCCGCAACCGGAACTGCAACGCCAGGGTTTCTGGCAACTGGGCGTCGAAGTCTATGGCGGCGCGCTGCTGGCGCCGTGGTTCGACCGTGACCTGTCCCTGGCGGGCCGCGTAACCTTCCGTCGTGATGGTAAGGTCGAGAGCCAGTTAATTGACTTCAAGGCACCGGTCGCGATCATTCCGAACCTGGCGATTCACCTCAACCGTGAAGCCAACATGGGCTGGGCCATCAACGCCCAGACCGAACTGCCGCCGATCCTCGCGCAATTTGCCGGTGACGAGCGCGTGGACTTCCGCGCCGTGCTCACCGATCAACTGGCCCGCGAACACGGCCTGAACGCTGACGTGGTGCTCGATTACGAGCTGAGTTTCTACGACACCCAAAGCGCTGCGGTCATCGGCCTGCATGGCGACTTCATCGCCGGCGCGCGCCTGGACAACCTGCTGTCGTGCTACGCCGGCTTGCAAGCGCTGCTGACGGCCGACACCGACGAAACCTGCGTGCTGGTCTGCAACGACCACGAAGAGGTTGGTTCCTGCTCGGCCTGCGGTGCCGACGGCCCGATGCTTGAACAAACCCTGCGCCGTCTGTTGCCTGAAGGTGATGAATTCGTACGCACCATTCAGAAATCCCTGCTGGTTTCGGCGGACAACGCCCACGGCGTGCATCCGAACTACGCCGACAAGCACGACGCCAACCACGGTCCGAAACTCAACGCCGGCCCGGTGATCAAGGTCAACAGCAACCAGCGCTACGCCACCAACAGCGAAACCGCCGGGTTCTTCCGTCACCTGTGCATGGCTGAAGAGGTGCCGGTGCAGAGTTTCGTGGTGCGCAGCGACATGGGCTGTGGTTCGACCATCGGCCCGATCACCGCCAGCCACCTGGGCGTACGCACCGTGGACATCGGCTTGCCGACGTTCGCCATGCACTCGATCCGCGAACTGTGCGGCAGCCATGACCTGGCGCACCTGGTCAAGGTGTTGAGCGCGTTCTACGCCTGCCGCGAGTTGCCGTAAATCCGATGCAATGAGGGACATGTGGCGAGGGGGCTTGCCCCCGTAAGACCGCGAAGCGGTCGCAAATTCTGCTGATGCAGTCCGTCTGACAGAAATGCTTGGGGCTGCTGCGCAGCCCAACGGGGGCAAGCCCCCTCGCCACAAAAGCTCGTTGCCCATACAGCATTGATACACATCACACCGGCCGCATCAAAAGCGACCTAGACTTCAAGTACCCCTCGACAAGGCTGTCTCCATGATTTCGATGTCTACCTTTCACGCCATGCTGATCCCGATTCTCGCCGGGATGCTCCTGCTGGCCGTCGGCTTCAACTTTCGCGATAAAAATGCCGGTGTGTTCGCCATGTGGATCGGCATGCTGACCATTCTCGCGACCGTGGTGATCAAGATCCTCGCCAAACTCAACGAATAATTCATCACCCTTGGCTCGCATTGATTTTGACGGGCTCGTACACTCGGTCGATCCGCTCCTTGTGAGGTTGACCGCCTAGTGCTCGCTCGTCTTTTTGCCCTCCCGTGTATTTTCCTGGTCTGCCTGATGACGCTGCTGGCAGTGGCGCCTGCCCAGGCGGCCGGCCTGCCAGGCCTTCTCAGTGGCCAGACCAAGGCGCAACCCGAAGCACAGGAACCGCTGGGGCAATCCCTGGACGAAGTGATCAAGTCACTGGAGAACGATCAGCAACGCACCAAGCTGCTGGCCGACCTGAAAAAGCTCCGCGACGCCACCAAAAAGGCCCAGCCAATTACCGAAGAAGGCGTGCTGGGCTTGATTGGCGGAACCCTGGCCACTCTCGAGAAGAAATTTTCCGGCGACGACAGTCCGCTCACGCGCTGGTCCAGCGAGTTCGATCAGGCCCAGGAAGAGTTAACGGCCCTGGCGCTGCCGGCCAATGAATGGCTGCCCATGCTGTTCGCCTTCGCCATGATCCTGATGGTCTGGAGCCTGCTGGCCGCCGCCCTGATCTGGATCAGCCACCGCGTGCGGATGCGTTTCGGCCTGACCGAAGAACTGCCGCAGCACCCTCGGGCCCTGGACATGTTGCGCTTTGCCTTGCGCAAGCTCGGGCCATGGCTGATCGCCCTGGTGATCACGGTCTACATGAGCTACGCCCTGCCCTCGTCCCTGGGCAAAAGCCTGGCCATGGTGCTGGCCTATGCACTGGTGGTCGGCACCTGCTTCTCGGCCATCTGCGTGATTGCCTTTTCCCTGCTCGACGGCCCACACCGCCACCGCGCCTTGTACATCCTGCGGCACCAGGCGTTTCGGCCACTGTGGCTGATCGGTAGCTTCGCCGCGTTTGGCGAAGCGCTGAGCGATCCGCAATTGGTCAACAGCCTCGGCAGCCATCTGGCCCATACCGCCGCGACCGTCGCCAATGTCCTGGCAGCGCTGTCCACCGGCCGGTTCATCCTGCGCTTCCGTCGGCCGATCGCCCACCTGATCCGCAATCAACCGCTGTCCCGGCGCCTGACCCGCCGCGCCCTCAACGACACCCTGTCGATTCTCGGCACCTTCTGGTACGTACCGGCGCTGGTGCTGGTGGCTATTTCCCTGTTCGCGACGTTCATTTCCGCCGGCGACACCAGCACCGCCCTGCGCCAGTCGCTGATCTGTACCGTCTTGCTGGTGTTGTGCATGGTCATCAACGGCCTGGTACGCCGCCACGCCCTCAAACCCCAGCGCGGCATCCGGCGTTATGCCGTGTATTCGGAACGACTGAAAAACTTCTTCTACACCATCGTCCACTTGATGGTGTGGCTGGCTTTCATCGAGCTTGGCTTGCGTGTCTGGGGCATGTCGTTGATCCGCTTTACCGAAGGCGACGGCCACGAAGTCAGCGTCAAGCTGTTCAGCCTTGCCGGCACGCTGCTGTTCGCCTGGCTGATCTGGATTCTCAGCGATACCGCCGTGCACCACGCCCTGACCCGCTCGCGCAAAGGCCTGGCCAATGCCCGCGCACAGACGATGATGCCGCTGATCCGCAATGTGCTGTTCATCGCGATTTTTATCATCGCGCTCATTGTCGCCCTGGCGAACATGGGCATGAACGTCACGCCACTGCTGGCCGGTGCCGGCGTGATCGGCCTGGCCATCGGCTTTGGTGCGCAGTCATTGGTCGCCGACCTGATTACCGGGCTGTTCATCATCATCGAAGACTCCCTGGCCATCGACGACTACGTGGATGTCGGCGGCCACCTCGGTACGGTCGAGGGCCTGACCATCCGTACCGTGCGCCTGCGGGACATCGACGGCATCGTCCACACCATCCCGTTCAGCGAAATCAAGAGCATCAAGAACTACTCCCGGGAATTCGGCTACGCGATCTTCCGGGTCGCGGTGCCCGCCAGCATGGACATCGACAACGCCATCAAACTGATGCGCGAAGTTGCCCAGAAAATGCGCACCGATCCGCTGCAACGGCGCAATATCTGGTCGCCGCTGGAGTTCCAGGGAGTGGAAAGTTTCGAGTCGGGCAACGCAATCCTTCGCGCCCGCTTCAAGACCGCGCCAATCAAGCAGTGGGAAGTGTCGCGAGCGTTCAACCTGTCGCTCAAGCGGCACATGGATGAAGCCGGACTGGATCTGGCGACACCGCGGATGAGTATCCAGGTGATCACCGCTGGTGGTGGCCCACAGAATGAGGGGCCCGTGTAGGAGCGAGCTTGCTCGCGAAGGTCATGAACGATAACGCGTAAATTCAGATGCCCAGCGGTGCATATGGGTTTTTCGCGAGCAAGCTCGCTCCTACAGGAAGGTCGGACGCTAGACCACATCCACACTCACATGAATCGCATCATGCCGCCAGAACTCCAGGTCGCAGTCGATCAACCGTTCATGCTGGTCATAGTTGACCCGGGCAATCCGCAAGCCCGGGCTACCCACGGACACCTTCAACGCCGCCGCCGCATCCACCGACAACGCCGTGGGCACAATCTCGAAACGCACCCGCCCGTAGTGCAAATCGTAATGCCGCGCATACAGCTCGGTGATCGACTGATTCAAATCGAAATCAAGGATCCCTGGAAAGTACTGCGGGTTCAGATAGTGCTCCACATACAGCACCAGTCGCCCGTCGATGCGCCGTGAACGGCAGATCTGGATCACGCTCGACAACGCCGGCAATTGCAGCCAGGCACAGACCGCCGCCGATGCCGGTTGCAATCGCGCCGAAATCACCTCGGTGGACGGCTCCCGCCCCTGGGCGCTGACCATCGCGTGAAAGTGGCTGCGCTGCATCAGGTTGTAGGCCAGGCGTGGCGGCGAGACGAACCAGCCGCGACGCTCCTCGCGGTAGATCTGCCCCTGTGACTCCAGCTGCAACAACGCCTCACGCAAAGTGATTCGTGTGGTGCCGAACAACTCACTGAGCTTGCGCTCGGCCGGCAATTTGCTGCCGGGAGCCAACAGTCCGTGATCGATCTGTTCCTGAAGCACCTGGCCGATGGCGGTCACCGCTTTTGTTGCCTCGTCACGCATCAATGTTTCCTATCTGGACTAGACCAGCACCAATTCAGGGCGGAACCGCAGCGTAAACCGGTTCACTCAATAGCCTGCAAGCGTAGGCAGTGCAGATGACCGAGGTGTGACAAAGGCGCCCAACGGTCGCCGCTCTCGCCCTCCAACGACTTGCAATTCATCGGCCATCTCCCTTGCCAGCTGGGGCCTTGACCATGGTCTACGCTTAGCAGGCCACTGGCGATACCGCCGAACAATTAGTCATTCCGGGCGACGAACGACATCAAAGTGTCATCCAGCCCCCTTAAATTGGCTCAGGTATTGCTGACCTAGACCAACACAAACCGCAATCGCAGCGTTGAACACGACCCAAGGAGCTTCGGAATGAAACAGTTTTTCCTGGCATCACTGTTAGGCTCGACCATTGCAATGTGCACCGCCGCCATGGCGGCCGACACCGATCTGAAAACCCTGGAAGCCGCTGCGAAAGCGGAAGGCGCCGTCAACAGCGTCGGCATGCCCGATGACTGGGCCAACTGGGCCGGCACCTGGAAAGACCTGAGCGACAAGTACGGCCTCAAGCACATCGACACCGACATGAGCTCGGCCCAGGAGATCGCCAAGTTCGCCGCGGAAAAAGACAACGCCAGCGCCGACATCGGCGACGTCGGTGCCGCTTTCGGCCCGATCGCGGTCAAGCAAGGCGTGGTCCAGCCTTACAAGCCCTCCACCTGGGACCAGGTTCCAGCCTGGGCCAAGGACAAGGACGGCAACTGGGCGCTGGCCTACACCGGCACCATCGCTTTCATCGTCAACAAGAAGTTGCTGCACGGTTCCGAAGTGCCGACCAAATGGGCTGACCTCAAGACCGGCAAGTACAAGGTTTCCATCGGTGACGTAAGCACTGCTGCCCAGGCTGCGAACGGCGTACTGGCCGCGGCACTGGCCAATGGTGGCGACGAGAAGAACCTCAAGCCTGCTCTGGATCTGTTCGCCGACATCGCCAAGCAGGGCCGCCTGTCGATGTCCAACCCGGTCATTGGTGCCATGGAAAAAGGCGAGATCGAAGTCGGCGTGGTCTGGGACTTCAACGGCCTGAGCTACAAGGCCAAGATGGCCAATCCGGATGACTACGTGGTGCTGATCCCGTCCGACGGCTCGGTAATTTCCGGCTACACCACCATCATCAACAAGTACGCGAAAAACCCGAACGCCGCCAAGCTGACCCGCGAATACATCTTCAGCGACGCCGGCCAGATCAACCTGGCCAAGGGCAACGCCCGTCCGATCCGCGCCGAACACCTGACCCTGCCAGCCGAGGTGCAGGCCAAGCTGCTGCCTAATGAGCAGTACAAGAAAGTGACGCCGATCAAGGACGCGGATGCGTGGGAAAAGACTTCCAAGGCCCTTCCTCAGAAGTGGCAGGAAGAAGTCATCATCAATATGCAATAACCGGGTAGATCCTCTTCTCGGGATCTGATGGCGATCCAAATGTGGGAGCGGGCTTGCTCGCGAAAGCGGTGTGTCAGTCGACATCAATGTTGAATGTCAATCCGCATTCGCGAGCAAGCCCGCTCCCACAAGGGATTGGTTGCGTACTTGAATCATCTGTTTCACGGAGTTTTGCCCCTATGAAGCACAACGTCATCCTTGTCGTGCTCGACGGCCTCAACTACGAGGTTGCCCGCCACGCCATGGGGCACCTTCAGGCTTACGTCGGTGCAGGACGTGCCGCACTCTACAAACTGGAGTGCGAGTTGCCGGCCCTGTCCCGTCCGCTGTACGAATGCATCCTGACCGGCGTCGCGCCCATCGACAGCGGGATTGTCCACAACAACGTCTCGCGCCTGTCCAACCAGCGCAGCATCTATCACTACGCCACCGACGCAGGTCTTGTCACTGCGGCGGCGGCCTATCACTGGGTCAGCGAGCTGTACAACCGCTCACCCTTCGTGGCGGCCCGGGATCGTCACACCGATGACCCGCAACTGCCGATCCAGCACGGGCATTTCTACTGGAACGACCACTATCCGGATTCACACCTGTTCGCCGACGCCGAAAACCTGCGTTTGCGCCATGCGCCGAACTTCCTGTTGATCCACCCGATGAACATCGACGATGCCGGGCACAAGCACGGCCTCGACACCCCGCAATACCGCAACAGCGCCCGCTCGGCCGACATTATCCTGGCCGACTACCTGCAAGGCTGGCTCGATGCCGGTTATCAGGTGCTGGTCACCGCCGACCACGGCATGAACAACGACCGCTCCCACAACGGCCTGCTGCAAGAAGAACGCGAAGTGCCGTTGTTCGTTCTCGGTGACGCATTCAGCTTCGACGCCGACGCCGCGCCGAAACAGACCGATATCTGCGGGACCGTCTGCGCGTTGCTGGGCGTGCCCCACGACAAACCGGTCTGCCGGGAGTTGCTCAAGTGAATGCCATGACCCGCAGTAAATGGCTCGCTGCCCTGTGCCTGGTCCCGTTCGCTCTGTTCTTCATCGTGTTCGAAATCGCACCGCTGACCTGGGTGATGATCAACAGCCTGCAATCGGAAGAGTTCGGCTGGGGCCTGGCCAATTTCAGCAAGATCTTCAGCTCGAAGTTTTACCTGCAAGCGATCCAGTACAGCCTCGAGATCAGTTTCTGGTCCAGCGTGTTCGGCATCATCATCGCGGTACTCGGCGCTTACTCCCTGCGTCAGGTCGATTCGAAGCTGCGCAACTTCGTCAACGCCTTCGCCAACATGACCAGCAACTTTTCCGGCGTGCCTTTGGCCTTTGCCTTCATCATTTTGCTGGGTTTCAACGGCAGCTTCACCATCATGCTCAAACAGGCCGGGATCATTCAGGACTTCAACCTGTATTCGAAAACCGGGCTGATCATTCTCTACACCTACTTCCAGATTCCCCTCGGCGTGCTGCTGCTGTACCCGGCCTTCGATGCCTTGCGCGAAGACTGGCGCGAGTCCGCCGAGCTGCTCGGCGCCAATGGTTGGCAGTTCTGGCGGCACATCGGTCTGCCGGTACTGACCCCGGCGCTGCTCGGCACCTTCGTGATCCTGCTGGCCAACGCCCTCGGCGCCTACGCCACGGTGTACGCCCTGACCACCGGCAACTTCAACGTGCTGACGATCCGGATCGCAGCGATGGTCTCGGGCGACATTTCCCTGGACCCGAATCTGGCCAGTGCCCTGGCCGTGGTACTGGTGGCGTTGATGACGCTGGTGACCATCGTGCATCAACTGCTGTTGAAGAGGAGCTACCATGTCTCGCGCTGAACTGGGGCCCGCTGGCATCTACCATCGTGTGGTGGTTTACCTGCTGTTTGCCATAATGTTGCTGCCGCTGCTCGGCACCTTTATCTACTCGATTTCCAGCAGTTGGTCGGCAACCATTCTGCCCAGCGGTTTCAGTATCAAATGGTACGCGCAGCTGTGGAGCGATCCGCGCTTCCTGAGCGCTTTCGGCCAATCGCTGTTGGTGTGTGTCGGCGCATTGATCCTGGCGGTGGTGCTGATTCTGCCGCTGCTGTTCGTGGTGCATTACCACTTCCCGAAACTCGACGCGTTGATGAACATCCTGATCCTGCTGCCCTTCGCCGTGCCACCGGTGGTGTCGTCGGTGGGGCTGCTGCAGCTCTATGGTTCCGGACCGTTCGCCATGGTCGGTACGCCGTGGATCCTGATCGGTTGCTACTTCACCGTGGCGCTGCCGTTCATGTACCGGGCGATCACCAACAACCTGCAAGCGATCAACCTGCGCGACCTGATGGACGCCGCCCAGTTGCTCGGCGCCAGCACCTTTCAAGCCGCCTTCCTGGTGGTGCTGCCGAACCTGCGCAAGGGCCTGATGGTGGCATTGCTGCTGTCGTTCTCGTTCCTGTTCGGTGAGTTCGTGTTCGCCAACATCCTGGTCGGCACCCGCTACGAAACCCTGCAGGTCTACCTCAACAACATGCGCAACAGCAGCGGTCATTTCACCAGTGCGCTGGTGATTTCCTACTTCTTGTTTGTGCTGGTCCTGACCTGGGCTGCCAACATCTTGAACAAGGACAAAAGCCAATGAGCTTCGTCAGCGTCCAACACCTTAAAAAAGACTATGCGGGCACCACGGTGTTCAGCGACATCAATTGCGAAATCCAGAAAGGCGAGTTCGTCACCCTGCTCGGCCCCTCCGGCTGCGGCAAGTCCACCCTGCTGCGCTGCATCGCCGGCCTGACTTCGGTGGATGGCGGCAAGATCCTCCTCGACAGCCAGGACATCGTGCCCCTGAGCCCGCAGAAACGCGGGATCGGCATGGTGTTCCAGAGCTATGCCCTGTTCCCCAACATGAGCGTGGAACAGAACGTCGCTTTCGGCTTGCGCATGCAGAAAGTCAACGCCGACGACAGCCAGAAGCGTGTCGCCGAGGTGTTGAAGCTGGTGGAGCTGAACGACTTCGCGTCGCGCTATCCCCATCAGCTGTCCGGTGGCCAATGCCAACGCGTCGCCCTCGCCCGCTCCCTGGTCACGCGGCCACGCCTGTTGCTGCTGGATGAACCGCTGTCGGCGCTGGACGCGCGGATCCGCAAGCATCTGCGCGAGCAGATCCGTCAGATCCAGCGCGAACTGGGCTTGACCACGATTTTCGTCACACACGATCAGGAAGAAGCCCTGACCATGTCTGACCGGATTTTCCTCATGAATCAGGGAAAGATCGTACAAAGTGGCGACGCCGAAACCCTCTACACTGCGCCGGTGGATGTGTTCGCTGCCGGGTTCATCGGCAACTACAACCTGCTGGACGCCGACAGCGCCTCGAAGCTGCTGCAGCGGCCCATCAGCAAGCGCATCGCCATTCGCCCCGAGGCCATCGAGCTGAGCCTCAACGGCGAACTGGACGCGCAGGTACGCAGCCACAGCCTGTTAGGCAACGTAATCCGCTACCGGGTCGAAGCCCGGGGCGTGGAATTGGTGGTGGATGTGCTGAACCGCTCGGCGGCCGACCTGCATCCCGATGGGCAGCGCCTGGCGCTTTCCATCGATCCGACGGCCCTGTGTGAGGTAGCCTGATGCCTTTGCTTATGCTGAAGAGAGAACTGCACTGATGGCCCTGGCAATTTTTGATCTGGACGAAACCCTGATCCACGGCGACTGCGCCACCCTTTGGAGCGAGCAGATGGGCCGCCTGGGCTGGGTCGACGCCGAGTCGTTCATGCGGCAGAACAATGAAATGATGGACGCCTACAGCCACGGCAAATTACGCATGGAGGACTACATGACCTTCAGCCTCGAGCCGATGATCGGCCGTACGCCAGAAGAGGTCGACCATCTGGTCGGACCGTGGGTGGAAGACCACATCGAGCCAATCATTTTCAGTGACGCCACCCAAACCATCGCGGCTCATCGCAAGGCTGGCGACCGGATTCTGGTGATCTCTGCCTCGGGCACCCATCTGGTCGGCCCCATCGCCGCGCGCCTGGGCATCGACGAAATTCTGGGCATCGAACTGGAAGTGGCGCACGGTGTTTACACCGGCCATACCGTCGGCATCCTGACCTACCGCGAAGGCAAGATCACCCGCTTGTTGGAGTGGCTGGATGCAGAGGAGGAAAACCTCGAAGGCGCGAGTTTCTATTCCGACTCACGCAACGATCTGCCGCTGTTGCTCAAGGTGGATTTCCCACATGTGGTGAACCCGGATCCGGTGTTGCTTGAGCACGCCGAAAAGGCAGGCTGGCCGATCCATCTCTGGAAGTAATCGAAGTCCCCTGTGGGAGCGGGCTTGCTCGCGAAAGCGGTGTGTCATTCAACGATGTATTGACAGACACGACGCCTTCGCGAGCAAGCCCGCTCCCACAGGTGCCGTGTTGTCAGCTCAGACTCTCGTCAATCACCAACACCACCTTCCCCGCCACGGTATTGCTCGCCAGCTCGGCAAACGCGGCCTCCGCATCCTTGATCGGGAATGTCCTGGCCAGTTGCGGGCTCAAGCGCCCCTCGGCAAACAACGGCCACACGTGCTGGCTTAGATCACTGAACAGATCGGCCTTGAACTGATCATCACGGCTGCGCAGGGTCGAGCCCAGCAACTGCACGCGCTTGGCCAGTACCTGGGCCAGATCCAGCTTGGCCTCGCGCCCGCCCATCAGACCGATCAGCACCCAGCGACCATCCTGGGCCAGCAGCTTGAGGTTCAATGCCGAGTAATTGCCACCCACCGGATCGAGAATCACGTCGAACGGCCCCAGGTCCCGCAAGCTTTCCAGATTACCGTCACGCACCACGCCGCCCTGGGCACCCAGCGCTTCGCAGTACGCCAACCGCTCGGCGGAACCGACACTGACCCAGCACGGATTGCCGAAGGCCTTGCACAGCTGAATGGCCGCTGAACCGATTCCACTTGCTCCCGCGTGCAGCAGAACCTTCTGACCCGGCTTGAGCGCAGCCAGTTGAAACAAATTCAACCAGACTGTTGCATAAACTTCGGGCAATGCCGCCGCTTCGACCAGTGACACTCCGTCGGGAACCGGCAGCACATGCCGCCCGTCGACAACCACCTCTTCGGCCATCCCGCCCCCGGCCAGCAAGGCGCAAACCCGATCGCCAACCTGCCAGGAGGACCCGGCGCCGACCTCGCTGATCACCCCCGAGCACTCTAGACCGAGCACTTGGCTGGCCCCTGGTGGTGGCGGGTATAGACCGGCTTTCTGCAACAAATCGGCGCGATTGAGGCCCGATGCCGCCACTCGTATACGAACTTGTCCTACATCGCACACAGGACTCGGTTCATCAACCCACACCACTTGACCGTCAACGCCTTGCAATGCTTTCACAGTGCCTCCATAGTGAGTCTGGACTGAGCCCGAAGCTATAGCGTCGGGCTTTTTGCATTATGCGACCGGTTCCCAAAGATCCGGCGACTTCAAAGACGGCCTAATATGCGTTATCAATTGTCCCCGCGTCGAATCAGCATGAAGCATCTGTTCCCCAGCACTGCCCTCGCCCTATTCATCGGTATCGGCTTGCTGCCGATGTCGAGCAATACATTCGCAGCCAATAGCTGGGACAAGCTTCAACCCGATCGTGACGAAGTGATCGCCAGCCTGAACGTCGTGGAGTTGCTCAAGCGCCACCACTACAGCAAGCCGCCACTCGATGACGCGCGCTCGGTGATCATCTACGACAGCTACCTCAAGCTGCTGGATCCGTCGCGCAGCTACTTCATGGCCAGCGACATTGCCGAATTCGACAAGTGGAAGACGCAGTTCGACGACTTCCTCAAGAGCGGCGACCTGAACGCCGGGTTCACCATCTACAAACGCTACCTGGATCGCGTCAAGGCGCGCCTGGACTTCGCCCTTGCCGAACTGAACAAAGGCGTCGACAAGATCGACTTCACCACCAAGGAAACCTTGCTGATCGACCGCAAGGACGCCCCTTGGCTCAAGTCCACTGCAGAACTTGACGACCTGTGGCGCAAACGCGTCAAGGATGAAGTGCTGCGGATGAAGATCGCCGGCAAAGAACCCAAGCAGATCCAGGAAACCCTGACCAAGCGCTACAAGAACCAGTTGGCGCGCCTGGACCAGACCCGCGCGGAAGACATCTTCCAGGCGTACATCAACACCTTCGCCATGTCCTACGACCCGCACACAAACTATCTGTCGCCGGATAACGCGGAGAACTTCGACATCAACATGAGCCTGTCCCTCGAGGGCATCGGTGCCGTGTTGCAGAGCGATAACGACCAGGTGAAAGTCGTGCGCCTGGTGCCGGCAGGTCCGGCGGACAAGACCAAGCAGGTTGCTCCGGCCGACAAGATCATCGGCGTTGCCCAGGGCAACAAAGAGATGGTCGACGTGGTGGGCTGGCGCCTGGACGAAGTGGTCAAGCTGATTCGTGGTCCGAAGGGCACCGTGGTGCGCCTGGAAGTCATCCCGGCCAGCAATGCGCCGAACGACCAGACCACCAAGATCGTGCCGATCACCCGTGAAGCGGTGAAGCTCGAAGACCAGGCCGTGAAGAAGTCGGTCTTGAACCTGAAGCAGGACGGCAAGGACTACAAACTCGGCGTCATCGAGATCCCGGCGTTCTATCTGGACTTCAAGGCCTTCCGTGCCGGCGACCCGGATTACAAGAGCACCACCCGCGACGTCAAGAAACTGCTGACTGAACTGCAGAAAGAGAAAGTCGACGGCGTGGTCATCGACCTGCGCAACAACGGCGGCGGCTCCTTGCAGGAAGCCACCGAGCTGACCAGCCTGTTCATCGACAAAGGCCCGACCGTGCTCGTGCGTAACGCCGATGGCCGGGTCGATGTCCTGGAAGATGAAAACCCGGGCGCGTTCTACAAAGGCCCGATGGCGTTGCTGGTCAACCGCTTGTCCGCCTCGGCTTCGGAGATTTTTGCCGGCGCCATGCAGGACTACCACCGCGCACTGATCATTGGCGGCCAGACCTTCGGCAAAGGCACCGTGCAGACCATTCAGCCGCTCAACCATGGCGAACTGAAACTGACCCTGGCCAAGTTCTACCGGGTTTCCGGGCAGAGCACCCAGCATCAGGGCGTCCTGCCGGACATCGACTACCCGTCGATCATCGACACCAAGGAAATCGGTGAAAGCGCCCTGCCGGAAGCCATGCCGTGGGACACCATCAAGGCGGCAATCAAGCCTGCGGTGGATCCGTTCAAGCCGTACATCTCGCAGCTCAAGTCCGAGCATGACCTGCGCACGGCCAAGGATGCGGAGTTCGTGTTCATCCGCGACAAGCTGGCCCTGGCGCAGAAACTGATGGCCGAGAAAACCGTCAGCCTCAACGAAGCCGAACGTCGCGCACAACACGCCGACATCGAAGCCAAGCAGCTGACAATGGAAAACATCCGTCGCAAGGCCAAGGGCGAAGAACCGCTCAAAGAGCTGAAGAAAGAAGACGAGGACGCCATTGCCGCCGAGGATGACAAGACCAAACCGGAAGACGATGCCTACCTGAGCGAAACCGGACGGATTCTGCTGGACTACCTGAAACTCAACACGGCCGTGGCCAAGCACTGAGTTTTCACACGCAACTGATGGCAATTTAATACTGACGCTCCCCGGAGCGTCATCAAACAGTCATCATTCTGTCGTGAAATAAAGGACCGGGCGTGCTCTTTTACCAAGGGCACGCCCGGTCCTTTTTTTATCGCCAGAGATCGCCATGACCACAACCGAACAGCTGAGTGCCTTGAGCTCAATCCTGACTCAAAGCGGTTTACACAGCCTGTTCCAACCCATCATCAGTCTCTCTGAACGGCGAATTCTCGGCTACGAAGCCCTCAGCCGTGGCCCCTCCAACAGCCCACTGCACTCCCCTGTCGCCCTGTTCGCCGTCGCCCGCCAGGCCGGACGCCTGAGCGAGCTGGAAATTGCCTGCCGCGAAAGCGCTTGCCGACGCTTCAAGGAGCAACAACTGCCTGGGCTGTTGTTCCTTAACGTATCTCCGGAATCCCTGCTCGAAGCGGCGCATCAACCGGGGCGCACCCTGCAATTGCTGCAAGACTTCGGCATTGCGCCGAGTCAGGTCGTCATCGAACTCACGGAACAAACGCCGACGGATGATTTCCAACTGCTGCAAACCGCCCTGCATCACTATCGGGCGATGGGGTTTTCGATTGCGCTGGACGATCTGGGCGCGGGCTATTCGAGTTTGCGCTTGTGGTCGGAACTGCGGCCGGACTATGTGAAAATCGACCGGCATTTCATTGATGGCATTCATCAGGATGCGCTCAAGCGCGAGTTCGTCGGCTCGATCCTGCAAATCGCCAAGGCATCGCGGGCACAAGTCATCGCCGAAGGCATCGAGCTAGCCGAAGAACTCACGGTGCTGACCGATATGGGCGTGGACCTGGTGCAGGGCTACCTGCTTTGCCGCCCCCACGAACACCCGCCACGGGATGCCCGGGCATTGATGCCCCGACACGACAGCACCGCCGTTGTACTGAGCGAAGACGGCAGCGACCTCAGCGCCCTGCTCAACGAGCAACCCGCAGTGAACCGGGACACCCCGACCGCCACGGTGCTCGAGGCCTTTCGCCGCCAGGCCAACCTGAATTCGCTGGCGGTCCTGGATGAACAGGGTCAGCCCTGCGGCATTGTCCATCGGCACTCGCTCTCCGACGCCCTGCTCAAGCCCTTTGCCACCGACCTGTTCGCCCGCAAGCCCATCAGCCGCTTGATGAACGATGACTTCCTCGCCGTCGAGCTGAGCCAGTCGCTGCAACAGGTCAGCCGCCTGATCACCAGCCGTGCCCGCCAGCGCATCGAAGAAGATTTCATCATCACCCTCAATGGCGGCTACCTCGGGCTGGGCCGGGTGATAGACGTGCTCAAACTGATAACCGAACTGAAGATACAGCAGGCCCGCTACGCCAACCCGCTCACCTTGCTGCCAGGCAACGTACCCATTCAGCAATGCCTGACGCGGCTGCTGCAACAGCAACGGGAATCGGTGATCTGCTACGTCGACATCGATAGCTTCAAACCCTTCAACGACATCTACGGCTACGGCCGCGGCGACGAAGTCCTGTTGTGCCTGGCGCAATGCCTGAACGACCGCGTCGACCCGGCCCGCGACTTCGTCGGCCATATCGGCGGTGATGATTTCCTGCTGGTACTCGGCCCGGAAGATTGGCGCAAACGTTTGAACCAGTTGCTCGACGACTTCCAGAGCCAGTGTCGACGCTTCTACCGCAGCGAGCACCTGGAAGCCGGCTGCTTCATCGCACCGAACCGCCAGGGTGTACGGCAGGAGTTTGCACTGTTGTCGCTGTCGATCGGCGTGGTGCATTTGCATCCACAGGCCTGTGGACAACTCGATGCGAGCCAGTTGGCCGAGATGGCCTCACAGGCCAAGCACCATGCGAAGAGTGTGCAAGGGTATAGCGTGCATGTGATTGATAGCCTGGTGGTGCCGGAGCCCGAAGCGGTTTGGCTGACAGGGCAGCGCTGATTAACCGGACGCCATCGCGGGCAATCACGACCAGGCACAAATCCCGGGAGCATCCAATAAACCTGTGGGAGCGGGCTTGCTCGCGAAGAGGCCGGCACAGCCAACATTTACTTCGCCTGACACACCGCCATCACTGGCAAGCCAGCTCCTACAGGGATTCAAGAGGCCTGGTCCGCAACCGTCGCCCAATCACGTCGAGCATCTCACAACCATCACCCTGCAGCCTTGGGGTTACAGGTCAGGCTCGCGAGACATCAGCTCTTGCAACTTGATCGGTGCCAACGGATGCCCGGCCTTCGCTGCGATCCCCCAGAATCGCGCCGCTTCAACCGGATCCGGTGCCTTGCTCGCCGTCCCCGCCAGGCTGATCACGCCCACTTGATACGCCGCCTTGCCATCGCCTGCCAAGGCCGCCAGGCGCAACAAACGCACGCCCTCCTCACGAGCACCAAGGCCGACGCCGCGAAACGTCAGGATGTGCCCATAGAAGCTCTGGGCGCCGACATCGCCCAGGTTGGCCATGCGCGCGAACTGGCCTTCGAGCCAGTGCCAGCCACGTGGCTGACGGACAAACCACGACCAGTGAAACAGCCGGCGCGCGAGCCAGTAGCCGGCCCGCGCCTTGAGTTGTAAAAACACTCAGGCCTCGGCCGATTCCGGGTATTCGTATTCGAACACCCGCACCACTTCCGAGGCGTGCCAGGACGCGGCGGCGACGCCATCCGAAGGCCCCGAGAAACGCCCCAGGCGCTCGACACACTCAAAGAATCCGGTGCGCGGCAAACGGCTGGCGCCCTGGCTGATCACCAATGAACTGCGCAATGGCTGCTCCGCCTTGGCATCCAGTGCGGCCAGATGCTCAAGGGCCGCCGTCAGGGTCAGCATGGCCGGGGTCGGCAACTGCAAACGCTCCAGCAATGCCCGATACGTCAACAGATGGCGCTGGCGGCGCGCCTGATCCAGTTCGCCCAACAATCCGTCCCAATGTTGACGACTGATGCGTACGCTCACGATTCTTCCCTCCACCCAGGCACCGTCAATTCCCACGCCAGGCTGCGGCGAATCGCGGCGTCGGGCAGACGCTCGCCACTTTCGATCATGGCCAGGTAAGACGGGCTGATGCCTACCGTGCGGGCCAGCGCCTCGATGGCGATGCCCTTCCCTTCGCGCAAACTGCGTAGTTGATCCAGACCAGGAAGAATCGCGTCTGGTGTTGCGGCTTGAAGCTTCGTGGCCTGCGGCGACGCTTGCTCCTTGATGCCTGCTGCTTTGAGTAACGCCTGATACTGAGCCCATGGCAGAACCGCGTATTCGGGCTCGCCTTCGCGTGTAATTATCTGAATATCCATGACTACCCCGTAGGACAACAACACTTAGCGAGTCGGCACTTTTCCCTAGAAGTGTAATCCTAACAGCGGCCAAGGTCGCGGGGGGCATCTATCTGTGAACAGGTCGAAATCGACTCAGTGTTTTTTCGGGCCTTGAAGTTGAAGTTGCTCGGGGCTATCAGGCAGACGCTCGACCACCGCGAGCTTCTCCGGTACTTGCCGTTTTCGCCAGGCGCGGAAGGCATTGAGTTCGTCGTCTAGCACTTTCATCAGCCACGCCAGTACCGCGATGTCATCGAACATGCCGAAAACCGGAATGAAATCCGGGATCGCATCCACCGGGCTGAGGAAATACATCAGGCCCGCGACAACCGAAATCAGCGCCTTGGGGCTGATGGCTCGATACTCACCACGCCAGTACGCCAGGCAAAGTGCCTGCAACAGCTTCAAGTCATCCTTGATCTTGCCCAGTCGATAGCCCTGGCTCGCGCCTTTGCTGGCGACCGCGAACAACAGGGTCGGCAATCGACCGCGTGCCAGCAGGCGTCCGGCCAGTGGCAGGAAACGAGCGAAATTCCAGGGTGCTTTCATCAATTCCTCCCGTTGAAATGTTATCCACACAAATTGTGGATAACCTTGTGAACAGAGCTGCTTTTCACCGCTGAAAGCCCCGTTTTACAAGGCCTGCGTTCAGATCGGGCGTTTTTTACTCATCAAAAAAAACCCATAATTTCATTGACTTGGCAGCCTTGTGCGTCTACCGCCGAGGCTACTATGGCTAAGACTGCGGGCCAGAGCGTCTGTTCGTTTTGTTTACCCGTACCGAACGCCAGATGCAACAACGCCCCGCATGAGCGAGGCGTTGTTATCGAAGCAGGCGCTGATTACTTGGCAGCGGCGTCTTCTTTTGCCGGATCCTTGATGGCCAGCAGTTCCAGGTCGAATACCAGCACCGAGTTGGCTGGAATCGCCGGGCTCGGGCTTTGAGCGCCGTAAGCCAGGTCAGCAGGGATGTACAGCTTGTACTTCTCGCCAACGTGCATCAGTTGCAGGCCTTCGACCCAACCCGGGATCACACCGCTGACCGGCAGATCGATCGGGCTACCGCGCTCGACGGAGCTGTCGAATACGGTGCCATTGGTGAGCTTGCCGGTGTAGTGAACGGTCACTACGTCAGACGGCTTTGGCTGAGGGCCATCGGCCTTCTGCACAACTTCGTACTGCAAGCCCGAAGCGGTGGTAGTCACGCCGGCTTTCTTGGCGTTTTCCTCGAGGAACTTCTTGCCGGCAGCGGCCGACTCTTCGCTCATCTTGGCCATGCGCTCTTCGGCACGCTTTTGCAGTGCGGCGAACGCTTCAACCAACTCTTCGTCCTTGAGCTTCTGCTCTTTCTTGCCGACGGCGTCTTCGATGCCCTGGGCTACAGCTTTGGAATCCAGGTCATCCATGCCTTCTTGAGCCAGGCTCTTGCCCATGTTCAGGCCAATGCCGTAGGAAGCTTTTTGCGCCGGAGTTTTCAGCTCTACGCTGGTCTGCGAATCACAACCCGCGAGTACCAGGCTAACCAGGGCCACCGCCGCCGCCAACCGATGCTGTTTCATGCTATTTCCTTGTTCATGCGCCTAAAGGGCAATCGAGTAAAGCCGCGAGCTTATCAGGCCGCCACGACCAATGGCTACCGGCATGAGAGCCGGAATCAATTGATAAGTTCAGGTGTTTAAACGCATTTCACAATTCGGCTGATGAAGCTTCTTTCATCTTGTTCCGATGCAGACTGATTCCTGAACCTACAATATCTGGCGTAATGGCCTCTTGCCGCACCTCGGGCACTCGGGCATAACGGAATGATAATTCGACAAGGATGTTTATCTTGCGCCTCTTCATTCGCTTGCTGGTTCTCATCGCAGTACTGCTCGGGCTGGTCATGGCCGTGGTGCTTTACTACGTCGCCAACCCGAAATTGCCGGTCTGGGCGCCGGCACAACAGGTGCATTACCTGGAGCAATGGAGCGCGGCCGACCGCGAAACCTACTACTTCACCCCTCAGGGCACTCAGGTCAAAGGCTTGCGTTACGACTGGTTCACCGCCCTTGAACTGCCCTTCTCGCAGCAACGCTTCGCCGCCCCCGAATACCTCGCCCGCTTCGGTTTTCTGGTGGACCCTGGCCAGAAACCGACAGCGAACAACCCCGGCAACCTTCCGGTCGGCTTCACCCGGCATCAGAATGCGGGAAGCCCGGATATGTTTCTGGATATCACCTGCGCGGCCTGCCACACCGGCGAACTTCGCTTCAAGGGCCAGGCCGTGCGCATCGACGGCGGCCCGGCGCAGCATGTCCTGCCGTCCAGTGTTCCTACACTCAAAGGGGGCAGTTTCGGACAAGCGCTGGTAGCCAGCCTGGCCTCGACCTACTACAACCCGTGGAAGTTCGAACGTTTCGCACGCAATGTGCTGGGCAAGGACTACGACGCCCGTCACCAACAGCTACGCAAAGAACTCAAGTCTTCACTGGATACGTTCATCAAGGTGGCCTGGAACGACACCCATCGCGGGCTTTATCCGACCGAGGAAGGCCCGGGGCGCACAGATGCCTTCGGGCGCATTGCCAACGCCAGCTTCGGTGACGCGATCTCCCCCGACAACTACCGCGTGGCCAATGCCCCGGTCGATTATCCGCAGCTGTGGGACATGTGGACGTTCGAATGGGTGCAGTGGAATGGCTCGGCGAAACAACCGATGGCGCGCAACATCGGCGAGGCCCTTGGTGTCGGTGCCACGCTGAACTTCTTCGACAAGAACGGCCAGCCGCTGATGGGCGATGCCCGTTACCCCTCCAGCGTCCGTGTGCGCGACCTGCACCTGATCGAAGAAACCCTGCAACGCCTCGCGCCTCCGGCCTGGCCGGAAGATCTGTTGGGCGCGGTCGACAAGACGCTGGCAGCAAAGGGTCGCGTCTTGTTCGCGGAAAACTGCGCGGGATGTCATGTACCGCGCACCACCCAGGGCGAGGGGCGGTATGTCCAGCACTTGAAAATGATTCCGGTGGAATACATTGGCACCGACCCCGGCGCGGCCAACAACATCGCCGACCACCGCTTCGACCTGACAGCGCTGCAATGGAAGCAGGCGGAACTGGAAAAACTTGATGTAGAACCAAAACCAACCGAACCACTGGACCTGAGCAAAATGTCCGTGGCCAAGGGGCTGGCCTATGTCACCGCCTATGTCCAGGACCGCGCCTATCAAGACGCCAAGGTCACCCCTGCCGAGCGTCCGCAAATGGACGGTTTCGGCCTGCCAATCGGTGTGCGTGAGTTACGGGCATACAAGGCCAGGCCATTGGCGGGTGTATGGGCGACGGCACCGTTTCTGCACAACGGTTCGGTTCCGAGCATCTATCAATTGCTGTCGCCTCAGGATGAGCGTGCGACCACATTCTACAAAGGCACTTTCGAATACGACCCGGGACACCTGGGTTATCGCACCGAAGCCTTCGACAATGCCTTTGTGTTCGACACGCGAATCACCGGCAACCACAACAGCGGTCATGAATTCCGTGCCGGCAAACTCGGCGATGGCGTGATCGGCCGCTGGTTGCAGCCGCAAGAACGCTGGGCACTGCTGGAATACCTGAAAGTGCTGGGCGGCCCGCTGGAAGCGCAATTGCCATGATCACAGACCCAGTCAAAAGGACTCTCCCATGCTGATTACACTCTGGCTACGACTGGGCGCCTTCCTCGGCACGTTATTGCTGTGGTTACTCGGTCTCGGCGTGCTTGGCTGGGCATTGGCCACCGCCTGGTTTGCCTGGCAGCAGCGCGGACCGGTCTCGGCACAGGAGCTGATTCCCGACGGTGAAGCCGCGATGACCCAGGACATCATCCAGACCGCCGTGCGCATCGTCGATCAGCACCGCGAAAGCACCCGCTACCTGCGCGATGCCCACGCCAAGGCCCACGGCTGCGTGAAGGCCGAGGTTCAGGTGCTGCCGGAACTCGCCAGCGAACTGCGCCAGGGGGTGTTCAGCGAGCCGGGCAAAACCTGGCAAGCGACGATGCGCCTGTCCAATGGCAATGCCTACCCGCAGTTCGACAGCATTCGAGACGCCCGGGGCATGGCGATCAAACTGTTCGATGTGCCGGGCAAGCAGTTGTTGAGTGATCAACAGGCGCGAGGCGAACAGGACTTTGTGATGTTCAGCCATCCGAACTTCTTTGTAAGCAATGTCGCCGAGTACCGTCAGAACGTCGCCGCTCAAGCCGACGGTAAAAAGATGATGGCTTTCTTCCCCAGCTGGGATCCGCGCGCCTGGCAGGTTCGCCACTTGTTTATCGCCCTGGCGACACTGTCCCCTGCCCCGCCAAGCCCAACCCGGACGACCTACTTTTCGGTTTCGCCCTACAAATTCGGTGCAGCCAATGCGAAGTTCCGGGTCGCCCCTGACCCGGACAGTTGCCCGGCCTACAACCTGCCGGAACAAAATCGCAAGTTGCCGAACTTTCTGCGCAATGCGCTGAACCAGCAGCTTTCGACCGATCGGGTGCCCGCGTGCTTCGTCTTGCAAATCCAGCGACAGGACGCCAACAAGTACATGCCGATTGAAGACACCAGTATTGAGTGGCGCGAAAGCGATGCGCCCTTCGAGACGGTGGCGCTAATCAAGATTGCGGCGCAGGACTTCGATACACCGGCGCTGAACCTGCAATGCGACAACCAGTCGTTCAATCCCTGGTTCGGCATTGAGGCGCACCGCCCCATCGGCGGGATCAATCGCCTGCGCAAAGCCGTGTACGAAGCCGTCAGCGACTACCGTCACAGCCGCAATGCCGGACTGTAGGAGCGAGCTTGCTCGCGAAAAACCCATAGGCGCCGCTGGGAATCTGAAGTCACGCGTTATCGTTCACGACCTGCGCGAGCCAGCTCGCTCCTGCAGAGCGCGGGGAAAGCCAAATCCCAGACAGCAAAAAGCCCGCACTAGGCGGGCTTTCTGTGGAATCTGACGTTCAGTGTTCCAGATTCCGAATATGGCGCAGCGGACGGGACTCGAACCCGCGACCCCCGGCGTGACAGGCCGGTATTCTAACCGACTGAACTACCGCTGCGCGAAACGCTTGAAACGAATGGTGGGTGATGACGGGATCGAACCGCCGACATTCTGCTTGTAAGGCAGACGCTCTCCCAGCTGAGCTAATCACCCTTCGCTTCGTTACGGGACGCATTATGCCACAAGTTTTCGTAAAGTGTTGATTTAATTGAAGTTTTTTTCAAATAAATCCGAAAACCGGTAAAACGACACATCCCGCGGGTACAACCGTACAAACTTTGAGGCAGAAAAAAACCCGCGTTTGCGGGTTCTTCCGTGGTGACCTGGCGTTCAGTGATCCAGGTTACCGAATATGGCGCAGCGGACGGGACTCGAACCCGCGACCCCCGGCGTGACAGGCCGGTATTCTAACCGACTGAACTACCGCTGCGCTAAACACTTGAAACGAATGGTGGGTGATGACGGGATCGAACCGCCGACATTCTGCTTGTAAGGCAGACGCTCTCCCAGCTGAGCTAATCACCCTTCGCTTCGGTGTGGCGCGCATTCTACGGAGCGACCTAACCTCTGGCAAGCACTTTTTAAAATAATTTTCTCAGCCCTTCCAAAGGCTTAGAGAAAGGTTGGCCTATGGCACGGCGAAGACAATAATGCCCCCCTTTGTATAAAGGAGAGACTCACCCCATGTGGTTCAAAAACCTGCTTATCTATCGCCTGACCCAAGATCTGCCTGTTGATGCCGAGGCGTTGGAAACTGCACTGGCCACCAAACTGGCGCGCCCATGTGCAAGCCAGGAGTTGACCACCTACGGTTTCGTCGCGCCGTTCGGCAAAGGCGAAGATGCGCCACTGGTACACGTCAGCGGTGACTTCCTGCTGGTGTCCGCCCGCAAGGAAGAACGCATTCTGCCGGGCAGCGTCGTACGTGACGCGGTCAAGGAAAAGGTCGAAGAGATCGAAGCCGAGCAAATGCGCAAGGTCTATAAGAAGGAACGCGATCAGATCAAGGATGAAATCATCCAGGCCTTCCTGCCCCGCGCCTTTATCCGCCGCTCGTCGACCTTCGCCGCCATCGCGCCGAAACAGGGCCTGATCCTGGTCAACTCGGCCAGCCCGAAACGCGCCGAAGACCTGCTGTCGACCTTGCGCGAAGTGATCGGCACCCTGCCGGTGCGTCCACTGACCGTGAAGATGTCCCCGACCGCGACCATGACCGAGTGGGTCACCACCCAGAAAGCCGCGGACGATTTCTTTGTGCTGGACGAGTGCGAACTGCGCGACACCCACGAAGACGGCGGCATCGTGCGTTGCAAGCGCCAGGACCTGACCAGCGAAGAAATCCAGCTGCACCTGAGCACCGGCAAGGTGGTCACGCAACTGTCCCTGGCCTGGCAGGACAAACTGTCGTTCGTCCTCGACGACAAGATGGTGGTCAAGCGCCTGAAGTTCGAAGACCTGCTGCAGGACCAGGCGGAACAGGACGGCGGCGAAGAAGCCCTGGGCCAACTGGACGCCAGCTTCACCCTGATGATGCTGACCTTCGGCGACTTCCTGCCGGCGCTGGTTGAAGCGCTGGGTGGCGAAGAGACGCCGCAGGGGATTTAAAAGCGTGTGATCTCAAACTGTGGGAGCGGGCTTGCTCGCGAAGGCGGAGTGTCAGTCGACATATGAACTGACTGATACTCCGCCTTCGCGAGC